>NZ_FORX01000004.1 GCF_900114115.1 Desulfomicrobium apsheronum
AATTTGGTCCGCCAACTGACGAACGTCTGAAAGACATCAGCGACCTTTCGGATTCTTTTCAGCACACTGGCACCCACCAGCCTTTTTTTCGTTCATGATACGTTCAAAAATTGTAGATTTTCCTTTTTGAATAACATCCTGCTCAATATCGTCGGATGTATAGCCAAAACAATAGCATACGAGTTCTGACATAATCAAACTCCTTAAAGAAATTTTCCGATGAATGCATGATTTTCTCTGAATTGATTACGGCCAGGATGACGGCGATGTCAATTTTTGGCTCTGACGTCGGAAGGAATTTTTCAACACGCTGTTAGAAATAAAAAAAGCCCTCCGGGCGCAAAAGCGCCCGGAGGGAGGTTGACCAGGTCATTATTTCTTCATTGCAGCCAGGATTTTCTCCGGCAGCGCGGGAATCTCGCGCACACGAGCGCCGCAGGCGTTGTACACGGCATTCAGGACCGCTGCGTGAGGAGCGGTCAGAGGCATTTCACCGACACCGGAAGCACCGAAGGGACCGGCGGGACGCGGGGTCTCCACATAGGTGATGTCCATGGAGTCCGGGATGTCCTTGATGTAGGGGATACCGGCGCCGCGCATGGTGGCATGCTTCTTCAGGTCCTCGTAATCCTCGGTCAGCGCCAGGCCGATGCCCTGGGCCAAGCCGCCGTAAATCTGGCCGTCGACCAGGGAGTAGTTGTTGACCTTGCCGATGTCGCCGACAATGGCCATCTTTTCGACCGTGGTCTTGCCGGTGGCGGCTTCGACAGCGACCTCGGACAGGAACAGGCCGTACATGTAACAGCAGAAGGGGCTACCCTGGCCGTTGGCGTCGCAATCCTTGGCAGGAGCGGTCCACTTGCCGTTATACTTCGTAGGCAGCTTTTCGGCGACCATCTCATCGTAGGTGCGGAATCCGCCGGAAGGCTTCTTCATGGCTTTGACCAGCTGTTCGCAGGCGTTGATGATGGCCTGTCCGCCCATGACCTGGGAGCGGCTACCGCCTGCAGGGCCGGTGTTGGGAGCCACGCGGGTGTCGTTCATGACCAGACGGATCTTGTCGGGCGTGATGCCCAGCGGCCTTAAGGCCTCGTGAGCCGTGCCCAGGGTGCCCATGTCGGCACCCTGGCCGTGATCCTGCCAGCAGTCGTAGATGGTGACGGTGCCGTCGGCCATCAGTTCGGCATCGGCGGCGGCGGAGTCGGCGCCGTCAAGGCCTGCGCCGTAAATGCCCAGGGCGACACCCACGCCGCGCTTGACTTCGGCGGTGGAGGCAGCGGCGGCGCGCTTCTTGGCTTCCTCGTACTTGGGCCGCATGATGTCGAACATCTCGGGCAGGCTGTACACTTCAGGATCCTGACCCGTGGGGGTGGTGGAACCCTTGCGGTAGATGTTCTTGTAGCGCAGCTCGAAAGGATCAATGCCCAGCTTTTCGGCCAGTTCGTCCATCAGGGTCTCGGACGGGAACTCGGATTCCGGAGCGCCGTAACCACGGAACGCAGCGCCCCAGCAGTGGTTGGTGCAGACGGTGCGGCCTTCGCCGCGAATGTTCGCGATGTCGTAACCGGCGCCGATGTACTGGGCTCCGCGCAGGGTCAGCAGGTCACCGAACTCGGAGTACGGGCCGTGGTCGACGGTCCAATCGGTTTCCATGCCCAGAAGCTTGCCGTCCTTCGTGGAGGCCAGGCGCATGTTGGTCCAGAACGGAGAGCGCTTGCCGGTGTAGGCCTGCTGCTGACGATAGTCGTATACCAGATTCACGGGACGACCGGTGGCCAGGGCGGCGGCGCCGACAAGGGCTTCCAGGGTCGGGCTGAACTTATAACCGAAGGTGCCGCCGGCGGGATTCTGAACCAGGTGCAGCTGATCGGGTTCCAGACCGAGGCCGGGAGCGATCATGTACAGGTGCAGGTGCAAACCGATGGACTTGGAGTGAATGATCAGCTTTCCTTCGTCATCGATGTACGCAAAGCCGCAGTCGGGCTCGATGGGCAGATGGGGCTGGCGGGAGGTGTAGTAGCTGCCTTCCACGACCACATCGGCCTTGTCGAAGATGGGAGCGGTCTCGGCGCCCTTGGCGATCTTCTGGATGTAGTAGACGTTGGGCGTGCCGGGATGAATCTCGATGGCGTCCTCGGCCATGGCCGCCGGAGCGCTCATGTATTCGGGCAACTGCTCGATCTCCACCTTGACGGCCTTGGCAGCGGCCTTGGCCTGCTCCTCGGTGTCGGCGCAGACGATGGCGATGGCGTCACCGTACTGGAAGATCTTCTCGTCGCACAGGATCGGACGATCCCAGCCGTCACCCTTGTTGGTGGGGAAGGTAATCAGACCGGTGATGCGGTTCTTGCCCTTCACATCCTTGTGGGTGACGACCTTGAACACGCCGGGCAGCTTCTCGGCTTCGGTGGTGTCGATGGACAGGATCTTGGCGTGGGACACTTCGGCCTGCACCATGGCACACTGCAGAGTGCCGGCGGGCAGCTTCAGGCCCAGATCAGCGCCGAAATCCAGGGTTCCCGTGACCTTGCTCAAGGCCGAGGGACGGGGGTAGCGAGTGCCCCAGACACTGCCGTCGGCAGGCATCTTGAATTCGAGGTCGGCCGCGCTCTTTTCGCCGCGTAGCACCTTGGCCGCGTCCATGACGGCGTCCACCAGCGGCTTGTAGCCGGTGCAGCGGCAGGCGTTGCGATGCTTCTGAAACCAGTCGCGGACGTCGTCGCGGGTCGGGCTGGGGTTGGTGTCCAGCAGGCCCTTGGCCGAGACGATGAAGCCCGGGGAACAGAATCCGCACTGGGCAGCGCCGTGGAGCATCCAGGCGAGCTGCAGCGGGTGCGGGTTGGCCGGGGTGCCGATGCCTTCGATGGTGGTGATCTCGGCACCGTCGTCGACGCGTTTCATCTTGGTCGCGCAGGCGCGCACGACCTTGCCGTCCATGATGACGCTGCACGCTCCGCACTGACCTTCGCCGCAGCCGACCTTGGTGCCGGTCAGGCCGATGCTTTTCCTGATCACGTTGACCAGGGTGTCTTCCGCGTCGACCACCAGATTCCTGCGGATGCCATTGACCACAATTTGCTTCTTAATCATTCCGGTTCCTCCAAATAACAATGTGAATGTTCGAACAGAATCTGCGTGGGGACGCTAGAGTTTGCCGAAGCCGCAGGCCGGGTAGTGGCAACTGGGACAGCTTTCGCACAGACCTCCGTGACCGAACGCAACAATATCCTTCCGCTCCAAACGCTCCCCGGTCAGCAGACGGGGCACGATCAGATCGAAAATACTGGCTTTGTAGTACATGACGCATCCCGGCAGTCCGACCACGGGCACGTCATCCAGATAGGCGAGCATGAACATGGCGCCGGGATAGGTGGGCGCGCCGTATGAAACGACCCGGGCCCCGGTCGCCCTGATGGCCGCCGGGGTCTGATCGTCGGGGTCGACGCTCATGCCGCCCGTGACGGCGATGAAATCTGCGCCCCGCTCTTTGAGGCCCATAATGGCCTGGGCTGTCATCTCGACCTGGTCCGAGACGAAAACTTGGTCCAGAACGGTGGATCCAAGACCTTCGAATTTCTTCCTGAGCACCGGCCCGAAGCCATCCTTGATGCGGCCGGTGTAAACCTCGCTGCCCGTCGTCACCACGCCGACACGCGTGGGCTTCAGGGGGCGGACCTCGATGAGCGGAGCATGCTCGCGACAAACGCCCTCGGCCTCCTGCAGCAACTCTTCCGGCACGGCCAGCGGGATGACCCGCGTGCCGCCGAGCACCCTGCCCGACTTCACGAACTGACCGGTGTGGATAGTGCCAAAAGTCACGTCGGTGATGGAATTGAGGCGGAAAAGTCCTTCCACGTCGATGGACAGAACGCCGTCGTGGGCGGCGGTGAGCGTCGATTTGCCCTCGCTTGGCGAACTGAATGTGATGCCCTGCCCGGCCGCTGCCCGGGCCAGACGCAGGGCGCATTCATCCTCATGGACGTATCCGTCTCTGGGATCAAAAACATAAAGATGGGCCTTGCCGATATCGAGCAAGGTGGAGATGTCATGCGGCCCGACAATGTGCCCGCGCCGAAAGGCGGGTCCCTTGGCCTCGCCGGGAACGATGCGCGTGATGTCATGACAAAGAACGGTGCCGACAGCCTCTTCAACGGGGATGGATTTCATCGCATGTCCAAAATATATCTTGATTGGCATTTTAATATTAAAACATGTCATTTTTGACATATTTTAAGGCCTGAGCAACCTTAACCACCTATTATCATGTGCAAATCATTCTTTCTGAAGATGCCTCGCCGCATCGAAACAATGGAGGCTGCCAAGTCGAACGAAATCACTATGTCACAAGTGGCATATCGACGCATAAAGGCAAAAACAAGGCCAATATGCTTGAATTATCGCTCCATAATTTTGCAACATATTTATTTAATTGAAAATATAACTTTTCAACGCAAAGACTCAGTCACTCTTTGATGTCGATTCGTGTCCGCACGTGGCCGAATTGTCCCAAATGGAACCACCCGAAACAGGAAAAATGAGACAGAATGACACACAAGCCATGAAGGATTCCAGCCTGAACTAGCGAACCGCCCTCCCAGGCATGGCCTGTGTTCCCGGCAGGATTCGATCTCGACATATGTCGAAAAAGGCACAATAAATGCTTGGCTCTGCCATCAAAACATCAAAGGAGAACTCATGAATATTGCAGTAAGCGCCGCAGGAGCATCCCTGGCCAGTCCGGTTTTCGAAGAATTCTCGAAAACTCCGTTTCTGCTGATCGTGAATGTGGAGACGATGGAATGCACCAGCATTCCGCACGACAAGTCCGGGCAGGGGTCGCAGATCGCCTTGGCCGAAATGATCCTGCAACACCGCTGTGAAGCGTTGATCACCGGCAAGCTCGAAGAGGATGTTTTCAAGATTCTGGCGGACGACCACGTGACCCGATTTTTCGGGTCGGGCCTGTCTGCGGAAGAGGCCCTCATGGCCATGGAGAGACGGAAACTAAAGCTGATCCGCAACCCTGAAGGGACGGATGAATGCAACGAAAATCATCACGAACTTGAAGAATTGCAGGTCTGTAGCGGCCACCAGCATTGAAAGTGGGGCCCGGTGGATCATCGGCACAGGCTCAATGTCTGTTTCGATGGTCCGCCGGAACTTCTATATGCCCGGACGCGTGCGGTCTGACCTTCTTTTCGGAAAAGCTTTGCACGCCTTGGGCGAAAATGACCCGGGCCTCGGCCACGGCAGTTCTCTCCACGGCTTCGAACCAGGCGCTGAACTTGTCCCGGTATCGCCGACCGGCCGGAGTCAGGCGGTATCCACCGCGCTTGGTGCCGAGCATCTCGACAAGCTCCTCGCCCACGGCTTCCTCCGTGGCCCGGAGTTTCCCCCAGGCCGCCCGGTAGGACATGCCCAGGGACTCGGCGGCCTTGCGCAGGGAGCCATGCTCCTCGATCCTGTCGAGAAGCATGAGTCGCCCCATGCCGAAATAGACGTTCTCGCCCGACTCCAGCCACAGATGCATCCGAACGGTTGGTGTCTTCATGGCAATCCTCACTTTCCAAATGGACATTTGGGATAGGTGCAGCGTTTGCACTGCATGCACAGCCCGCCGTGACCAAGCCTGGCCAGCTCGCGGCGGGACGGAGACATCCCGGCCAGAATTCTCGGCAACAGCAGATCAAGGCTCGTTGTCTTGAAATACAGGGCGCAGGCCGGAACGCCGATCAGCTCCACTCCCCCGATCGAGCCCAGAAGCGTCATGGCCCCCGGCAGGATGGGCGTGCCGTAGCGCAGGTTTTCCAGACCGGCATCGACAAGCCCCTGCCGGGTCACATCTCCGGGATCCACCGACAAACCGGCCGTGGTCACGATCAGCTCGACGCCGCGATCGAGCATGTCCTGCACGCCCCGGCAAATGAGCTTACGATCGTCAGGCACGATGTCCGTGGCCACCACGGGGCAGCCGTAGGCCTCGACCTTGGCGGTGATGATGGGAATAAAGCGGTCCTCGACCAGGCCCTTGAACACTTCCGTGCCCGTGACTAGGATGCCGACCCTGCGTTTGCCGAAAGGACGCACGCTGACAGCGGGACCGCCGCCCAAGGTGCGCAGCGCCTCGCCGAGCGTATCCCGGCCAAGATAGAGCGGAATGGCACGCGTGGCCGCGATCTGCTGTCCCTTTTCGACCACGCTGAAGGCGTGACGGGTGGCGCACATGACGCCGGGGATGGCGTTCAGCTCTTCGAGCGCCTCCTCGTTTATGGTCACAAGTCCTCCGTGCCGGGCGACCATGGTGATCTTGCCTTCGCGGGGCTCTCCCGAGCAGTCCACCCCGTCTCCCGCCACAGCCGCGGCCAGCAGTCTCGCCGCATCGTCCTCATGGACCCAGCGCGATTCCTCCAGCTCCTCTTCCTCCACATAGACTTCGAACCGGCCCATGCGCTGCAGACGGCAGACATCACCCACATCGAGCACCTGCCCGCGCGTGAAAGCGGCGTCCTTGCTCACGCCCGGATCGATGCAGGTCATGTCGTGCAGGGTCTTCTCGCCCACTGCTTCCTCGGCCGCGACCACCCGGAGTTTTGGTCCGTCAAAGCCCAGTTCGCGCAGATCATGGCCTCCGATCCAGCCCATGTAGGGAGACTCGCCCCGACAGGACCGGCAAACAGAGCCATCCCGGGCCGGATAGGCCTGACCACAGGAAGGACAGGCCGCGATGGCCCCCTTGCCGCGCCCTCCCATGAATTCCGGTCGAAGCGCGATCTCCTTCACGGAACAGATGGATGCCCCCGCCATGCGGATCTCCTCGCGCAGGCGGTCACTGTCCTGTTCCTTTTTGGGCTTGAGCTTGAAAAGCCACTCGCGGATAGTCGGGTAAGGCGTAAGCAGGTCCGTCTCCACGGCCACGCGCACGCCCTTGCCGGTGAACTTGTCGAAAAGAGAGACAGCGTAAAGGCCAAGATGGAAAATTCGCAGCCAGCCGTTGCCCACCGTGCAAGGGGTCAGCATCTGCACGGCGTCCGGCAGACACCAGGCCGTTTCGGAGATGGCGTCGAAAAGGATTCCCTCGGCGATATGGCTTTTCGCCTCGTGGACCATGAACCCGCCCAGTATCAGGCCTGGCGCGGCATATCCGTGAAAGCGTCCCGCCGCCGCGATGAATTCGTCTACGGTGTACGGACCAATGACGGGGCTGGCATAACTCAGGGCTGAAGATCCGTCGGGCATGTTCATGGGCGGCTCCAAATATGAAATTTTATGTCATGTCGCGCAGGAACATATCATGGAACCATCCCGCCGCAACGCCCCCGTGCTGCACAACCTATCGCTTTGGCCCCGTCCTTGAATTTTACAACTACTCAAATTTATTAATTTTTTATCCCTAAAGACAAATTATTGCATCTTTTTGACACAACCGCGTGAAACTCGCCTACCATTATGCCTTGTTAGACATGATTGTTTGTGACAAAAACGCCGATAACGCATCCACTCTACCTGAACACATTGGCGATTCGGCACGGCAGGGCATGGCAAAAATAAACATAATTAGCTTCAATAGCTTGACTTTCACGGAGAAGTCCGCACGAAAATTCCTTTTGGATTTTTGCTGGAAAAACCATCAAAGGTATTGCCCGAGCTGCAAAAACCGCAAACTCTATCGCCTCGCCGACGGCAGGCGCAGATGCGGCCGCTGCGGGTACACCTTTCATGACTTCAGCCGTCGCTTCCTGAATCGCTGCGCCTTCACCTCAAGGCAATGGCTCTGGTTCCTGAAACTTTTCGCGCTGGACATCGCTCCGGTCTGCATCGCAGCCGAGATGGACGTGAATTACGCGACCATCCTGAAAGCCGCCGATACCGTGCGCCGGGCCATAGTGGCCCAGGCGCTGGACGCCGATGGACTCTACGAGGCGGGCGTGTGGCCCGGCCCGGGCAATCCCATGCCCGCAGCGGCGATCGTGAATGCCCCGGTCTTCGGCATCATCGAACTGGGCGGCGTGGCCATCTGCGACCTCATGCCATCCCTAAGCGCTGAAAATCTGCTGCATTTCAAAATCAATTTCTGCCTCAAGACGGCCAGCGTCGGCCAGGTTGTCTACACCGCGCCCTACAAGCAGTATCTGTCCCTCGTCTCCTGCGGACCCGGACTTTGGCCCGCCCGGTACATCAGGCACGCGGACAAGCGCCTGCCTGTCGAGGCCTCCCCGTTCTGGACTTTCGCCAAGCTGCGGCTGCGCCACATGCGCGGCGTACCGGCCTCGCACTTTCCGCTCTATCTGAAGGAATGCGAACTGCGCTACAACTCCCGCGACCAGGATCTCGTGCCCATCCTGGCCCAGATGCTGTGCATGTTCGTGCCCCGCAAATGAGGCGGCGTGGGCTTGCGGGTTGGAATGAAAGCGGCCGCCAACGGACTCGCCCAGTCCATTGACGGCCCATCACCGAAGGAGGAGGGTGAAGAATATGAAAAGTTAGGACGCCTTGGCCACAGGGGTTGCCAGACCCAAGGCGGTCCAGGGGGCCGGGGACAGGGGCACATACCCTTTGCTCTGCGCGACGGCGTCCAGATGCACAAGCCCAAGGGCGGCCAAATCAAAATCAATAGGTTCGGAACGCTCAACCAGATCCAGACACGGCAGGTACTGGGAGCACTCTTCACAGACATGGATATACTCATGCGGGGAATCCGGGAGTGAAAAACGAGTCATGTTTTCATGTTCCTGATTCCCGCAACCCGGACAGGTCATACGCATAAAGCGCCAGCGATGGGTGCAAACCGGACAATGGTGCCAAAGCTCACCACTTTTTGAGATCAGAAAGTCCGATGGATTGGGGTGGTTCTCCAAAGTCGCCAGGTCCGGATCAGATCCGCAGACCGGGCAATATGACTTGCGCCACAAGTCTGCCGGAGCCAGAGACAGCAAAGCCTGTTTTTGGGCCGCGATGCAGGGTCCGTAAGCCGCTCGCAAGGCCATGAGTAAAAAATCGGGCGTCACGGCGGCTTCTGCTGCCGCGCGGTCCAAAGCCGCCTCATCGCCATGAACCACGGCCATAAGGCACAGTCTGGTCCACTGCCGATCTTCTTCGAGCTTGCGACCAAGCCCGCCGAGGCCTTCAGCCAATGCCGGAAAAAGCACCCCCATCACAGGCCAGATCCGTATCGCCGAAGCCTTTAAGGCCGGGGCGAACGCCCCAGAATCCATGCCGACAACAAGCGCCTCCCCGCCAAGAAACCTGTCCTCGGCGACACTCATCGCGCTCACGTCCGCAAGGGGAAGCTCAGAATGCAACTCCACCTGACGGCAAAGAAGCAGCCCAAAACGATTGATGATTTCGCGAAATGGCTCGTGGCGACTGGCCAAAGTATTCAAAATGGCGTCCTTGGTCTTAAGTCCGGTGCTCGGCATGTCTGCTCCTTGAAAAATTGGCCCGCCGGGAGTCCGGCGGGCCAAGGTTGAATTCTGCTAACCTAGCATGTTCTTGAAAGGTTTCGCCAAACCCGCCAGGAAATCGGCCCTGTTCAGGGGCTTGATCTCGCGGCCAGCATATTGATGGTACATTTCCCTAGGCATCTCCAGAAAATAGATAACGCCCAGATCTTCCTCATCCAATATCGTGCAGCTCTTGTGCACATCACAGACGATCTTGGTCTCAAGTTCGGACTTTGGTCTCTCGATCTCTGCCTGGGCCTCGGTGAGGCGCAACTTGGCCTTGATGAGCATGTCCTCACGTTCGCCGAAGCTCATGGCTCCTGTGCAGCAACTCTTCACGCACATGGGCACAAGACCGGCCTGAACGCGATCGATGCACATGTCGCACTTGACCAGTTCACCCGAGATCTCGTTACGGCGCGGGATGTTGTAGGGGCAGGAATCAATGATCTCGTCGCACTGCTCCTTGGTCAATTCCTTGGTCTTTTCCGTGCAGACGACAATCCCCGTGGCCTCATCGACCACGATGGCGTCTTCCACATACATGTCCGCCGTGGCCTTGCAGGCAGGTTGCAGACAATGGCGGCACTGATCGGGAAAGAAAAGCCAATGAACGTGCCCGTCGATCTTGTGTTCGGAGAAACGGACCAGTTTGAAGTTGTTGGGGGTCAGATCCGGCGGATTCTGATGGGTGCCGGTCTGTTTTGTGGGCACGGCCTCATGGTCGTGCCACTGTTTGCACGCCACCTGACAGCCACGGCAAGCCGTGCAGCGGGTGGTATCGATGAAGATGCTCTTGCCATGTTGTTCCTCCCTGCTTAAACGGACAGTTCCGTGACCTTGTCGGCCTTGCGGATGTTCACCAGACACGCCTTGTACTCCGGAATGGTGGTATTGGGGTCACCCACCGAGGGTGTCAGACGGTTGGTGGCGTCGCCCACGCCGGGGGTAGTCCAACCAAAGCAGAAGGGCATGCCGATAAGATGCACGGTCTTGCCTTCCACCTGGAACGGCACGATGCGCACCGTGACCATGGCGATGGCCTCGACCTTTCCGCGGATGCTCTCGACCACGACCACGTCGCCGTTCTTGATGCCCTTTTCAGCTGCCAACTCGTGACTCATTTCCACATACTGCTGCGGTTCAGCTTCAAGCAGATACGGAGTGTTGCGGGTGTCGCCGCCGCCGCACCAGTGCTCGGTCAGGCTGTATGTGGTCAGCACGATGGGGTATTTGGGGTCCGCCGGTTTGGCCAGCAGGTCCATATCGCTCTTGGCTACTTTCATGCACGGATTGTTCATCCGGCTTGAGAACGGGTTCTTGGCTATCGGGGTTTCGGCTGGCTCGTAATGTTCCGGAAATGGACCATCCACCCGGCCTGGACCAAAGAGATGGCCATGGCCTTCCGACTGCATAATGAAAGGATAGGTGCCCTTTTCCTCGGCCATTGGCGGAGCGCCACCGTCCGGAATGTCGCCTATCCATTTCCCGCCTTCCCACAAAATGACCGGCAGTTCCGGATTGAAAGGATTCCCCTTCGGGTCAACGGAAGCACGGTTGTAGAGAATACGGCGGTTTACGGGCCAGGCCCAAGTATAACTCGGGAACAGTCCGAGCTTGGCCTGCATGGGGGTCTGGGTCAGATCGCGGCGCTTGGCCAGATTCTTGCCCGCTTCCGGATAACAGCCACAGTAGAGCCAGTTCAGACTGGTCGTGGAACCGTCCGCCTGCAACGAGGGAAAGGACGGAACCTGGTCACCTTTCTTGTAGGTCTTGTCCTTGATGGTCACGTCGCGAGTGAAGACGCCGTTGATCATGCGGGCCATTTCGTCGGCGTTGTATTCCTTGGGCCAGGTATGGCTCAGCAGACCTTCGGGAAACGCGCCCTTCTCCTTTTCATACAGAGCGCGGACTCGCTTGCCGATCTCCACCAGCATCCATCCCATGGAACGGCTTTCGCCCGCGGGCTCGTAGCCTTTGTGGTGCCACTGATGCCAGCGACCGGAATTGGAGGTAGTGCCGTCCTTTTCGCCGCGCTGGCAGGAAGGAAGCAAAAACACCTCGGTCTTGATCTTCTTGGGATCCTCGCTCGGATTGCGCCAGAAGGACGCCGTCTCGGTATCGTGGACTTCGCCCACCACCAGCCAGTCGAGGTTCTTCAAAGCGGCGCGGATCTTGTGCGTGTTGGGCATGCTCACGGCCGGGTTATGGCCGAAAATCATGCCACCCTTGATCTTGCCTTCGTACATTCTGTCGAACTGGAACATGCTGGCGTAATCCACGCCCGGTTCGGCCTTGGGCAGCAGTCCGTAACCGAACTCGTTCTCGGCCGTGGCATTGTCGCCAAACCATCCTTTGAGAAGACTGACCACGTACTTGGGCCTGTTGCCCCACCAGTTCAGACTCTTGGGGTCGTTGGTGACCGGCGTGTTCGCCTTTAAATAATCGGTCAAAGTGGGCCAGGCCGTGGTCGGAACGGCGTGGTAGCCGGGCAGGATGTGCCACAGGAGGGCATGGTCCGTGGACCCCTGGACATTGGGCTCGCCGCGCAGGGCGTTGACGCCGCCGCCGGCCACGCCGATGTTGCCCAGCAAGAGCTGGATCATGCAGCCCAAGCGGATATTCTGACAACCCACGGAATGCTGGGTCCAGCCCAAGGCATACATCATGGTGCCGGCCTTGTCGGGCTTGCCCGTGGCGGAGTACGTCTCATAGACAATGAGAAGATTTTCCTTCGACACGCCGGTTATGGAGGAAACCCTGTCAAGATTGTAGCGATCATAGTGCTTCTTGAGCAGCTGATACACGCAACGCGGGTTCTGCAACGTCTTGTCGCGCAAGGGCACGCCCTTCTCGTCCTTGGCGAATGCCCAGGTCGTCTTGTCGTATTTCCCGGTCGCGGGGTCGAAACCTGAAAAAAGGCCATCTTCGAACGTGTAGCCGTCACCAAGGATGAAGGCCGCATTGGTGTACTCGGCCACGTATTCTTTCTGGATCAGATCGTTCTCCAGAATGTACTTCACCATGCCGCCCAGGAAAGCTATGTCCGTGCCGCTTCGGAGCGGAACGTGTAAATCGCTTCTGGCCGACGTACGCGAGAATTTCGGATCCACGTGGATCACCTTGGCCCCCGCATCCTTGGCCTTGAGCACCCATTTGAAGGAAATAGGGTGATGTTCGGCAGCATTGCTGCCCATAATCAGAACTGCATTGGCATTCTTGATGTCAATCCAATGCTGGGTCATTGCACCGCGTCCAAACGACTCTCCCAGAGCCGCTACAGTGGGGCTGTGTCAGACCCGTGCCTGATGATCGATGTTCAGGCCTCCCAGCGCGCGGCAAAGCTGATGGGTCAATGCGCATTCCTCATTGTCCATCTGGGAGGTGCCGAGCTGGAAATAGGACTCCCAACGGTTGACGGTCTGTCCCTTTTCATTTTTGAGCATGAAGTCTTTGTCACGCGTGTCTTTCATCTTGCGTGCAATGCGATCCAGAACCCAATCCCAATCCTTCTCTTCCCACTTCTCGCCGCCTGCGGCGCGATACCTTGGCTTGAGCACGCGATGGTCGCTGACATGCATCTGATAGAACGCAGCACCCTTGGCGCACAACGCGCCTTCGCTGACGGGATAGTCAGGATTGCCTTCGGAGCTGACAATCTTGCCGTCCTTGATGTGCATGATGATCTCACATCCGCAGGAGCAAAAGGCACAGGTCGAGATGACCTCCTTGGCTCCCTCGATCTTCAGCCCCTTCGCATACGCGTAGGCGGGCTTGAGATCGAACCCCAGTTGCCCGAGGGACATGGCCGCGACGCCCGCCCCGGTGATTTTCATGAACCCTCGCCGTGAAAACGTAGCCATCAAAACCTCCATGGTTTCATGTTCCTGCACCCTTCACTCCCTCTTCACAAAGTGGGTAGCGGGTGTAGAGCTAATGGCTACATAGCACTTCAATCAATATTTTCAATATGTTATAATAAACACATATGACATTCTTTTCGATTTGCACGGTGTAAAATTGCGTGATGGTCCACCGTGCTCGCAGCGCGGTCCCACTCGCTAAAAAAATCAGCGAGAACGTGACCATCCCGGCTCCTTTCAGGCCGGGAATACGCTCAGCCCTGGAAAGAGGCAGGCTAGCTGACTATTGAAAAATTCAAAATTCTCAGACCGTTCAAAAATGGTGAGATGCAAGGAAGCGAAAAAACCAGACCGCTTATGTATGCGCAATACACTTCGCGCTCTGGATTTTTTCGCTGGCGCAGTGCCCAAAATCCTACGACATTATTTTTTTGAAAACAAATTTGTTGCGATCATCAAAAAGTGAATCGTCGTTAATATTTTTGTTTAAAAAATCTACCCACTCCTCTGATTCGGACACGAATATATATGATTTTGCCATACCGCTTCCATATTCTACAAATTTTAAATTATAGTTACCATTTTCAATTTCATCAATTACATATTGTCTATTCAACAACCGTACTGTCATTATATTGTCTTTAATTTCAATTTTCCCTAAAGAATGAGATGATATTAAACCTGAAATTAAATATATACTAGCTTTTTTTTCTAAAAAATTATCAAAATCATATGGTGTAAAATCAACTAATATTGAATTTTTTATTTTAAAATATTTCGCATCGAGAATTAATTCTGAATTATCTTCTTCAAGTATATTTATAGTTCCAAATTTAAATGTCCATCGATTCATATTTGCAAAATCTTCAGAATCTTCATCTTTTATTAACATCCAATCCCCATAAACTTCATCAAATAAAATATCCATATCGTCAGTTAAAAATGGATGAAGCGATTGAATACATCCAGAAAGAACTATTGAAACAAAAATTAAAACTGAAAAATTAATTAACAATCTCATAAAATTATCTCCGTATTTTTTACAATATAAATGAATTACTAACAGTATTTTACTGATAAATCCTCTAAAAATGCCATAATTACAAAAATATGCTTGCTGTCTTGGGTCGCTTCGGACATTTCACAGAAGAAACTCTGACACATTAGGACACAAGGATCATTACTACCCTTTCATCAAAATTCTTCCTTCAGCCAGGCAGAGATTGTGAATGGCGTTGATGGTGGCCTGGATGGCACACCGGTCGTAGAAAGCCAAATGTTCGCTTTCCTTGGGACTGCCCGTGGCAGTGAATATGTTGCCGGTGGGCCTGTCCCATAACGGAAGCAAGCCGTTGCGCCAGCCCATGTGTTGCAGTCCGGGTCTAGGCCCGTGGCCGAACTGAGCGGCACGGTGCCGTCCCCGAGGTGGCAGCGCTTTTCGTCACGCATGCCCGGTCCTTCCTTACCGATATTCGACAGTCTGAACTGCCTGAGGCGACGCGGCGCCTCCATGAACGCCTCTCCGTCCCGGTCGATGCAGGCCAATGATCGAGTATGCGTCCTGGTCACCATGCGGCGCACGGGACCCAGGAAAACGGGAATCTCTTCGGGCAGGATGCTGCAGATGCGGCTCAGGACCGATCCATCCCAGACTTGCAAAATGGCGTCGTTCTCGTCGGTCCAGACCAAGAGGAGGCTTCGCAGATGGACCATGATTTCCTCCAGCAGCGCGTCGATGGCAAGTATCATGCCCCTGTTCCGAGGCTCATCCTCGCTCAACCAGCTCAGCATCGGAGACTTCGACCCAATGGCGGCCACGCGGGATGTGGCCGTGCGGGATTGTTCCAGTGGCGTTTTGTGGAAAAGCTTCACGATGTCCCCGCTCTGTTTGTATTCGTACAGTCTTGGCAAGGGCCAAGGCGTGACAAAAGGAATCCTGCACGAGCCAGAGCGCACACCCTTTGTCCTCGGCTGCCCGCAGACACGGCCCGGCATCCTCGCCGATGCGGTGTATGGGACGATTTGGTGGACGCGTTGTCCATCTTCCTACCTCCTGACTCTTGGTCTCAGAGACCCAGACTGAGTTGCTGTTCTCGATCCGGCCCAGGCGCACAGAAAGTTTCATATTTTGCAACTTTCCGTAGCCCCACCTGTCACTTTTGCCCTCTTCCCAACTGCTTTGCGATTCGTGCGGTGAGCGTTTGCATCTGGCGGATGGCAATTTGATTAAGCCGTTTCAAACGGTCGCCCTGAGGGAGTTCCATATGGATAAACTCGGCGTTCATGTTTTCGAGGTTGGCGAGAACAAGAAGCTGTTCGAGGCTGGCGTGATCGCGCATATTGCCGTCCTTGCCGGGATTGGCGTCCCGCCATTCTCGGGCGGTCTGGCCGAAGAGGGAGACATTGAGGAGGTCGGCCTCTTCGGCGTAAGCGAAAGCGGCCTGTTTTGCGGTAACTTCCTTCGGAATGAGATGCGTCTGAATCGCGTCGGTATGGATGCGGTAGTTGATCTTGGCCAACGTGCGGTTGAGGTTCCAGGCAAGGGAAAGGCGACGATTTTCGTCCTCCTTGAGACGCTGGAATTCCTTGATGAGGTAAAGCTTGAATTCCACCGAGATCCAGGACGCAAATTCAAAAGCCACATCGGTATGGGCATAGGTTCCGCCGTAGCGTCCGGCTTTGGAAACAATCCCGATCGCGCCAGTTTGATCAATCCACTGTTTCGGAGTGAGCGTGAAGCTGTTCAGTCCGGCCTGTTTTTTAATCCCGTCGAATTCGACGGGATTAAAATCGGGGTTGTGAAGTTGCTCCCATATGCCGAGAAACTCCAATGTGTTGCGATTACGTAGCCAATTGCGAATGAGGTCGTCGGTGTGCTCCGGATTCTTCGACTTTGCGATGTCGGTGAGCGAGATGTAGTCCTCGTCCTGTCGACGAATCACGGTGATCTTGGTGCCCCGGACGTTGATTGTGGTGTCGGAGGTTTTCTTTTTCATTCCTTGGAACCCAAGTGTCCGAGAACACCCCTCAGGGCCTCGTCAGTATGCCTGGCCTCCAGTTCAACGGCGTTCGAAACATGGCGCAGCGCCAGCAGGAATCCTTCAGTATCCCCGTCTTCCAGACATGCATTGAGCATTCCCGCCGCCAAAGCGGGATCTTCCCGGTACATTCTGATGGCCACTTCATCAAAAGGCTTTGTAGCTCTCATTTCTTCCTCCGTTCATAGTAGGCCCTGTATTCCTTAGCCCGCTGATTTTATGGCAAAAGGGTTCCCTCACGAGTCAAAACGTGCACCCTTTATCCACGGATTCCCGCAGGCACGGCATCCGTGACATTCCGTTGCATGGAGCGACTGGCGAGCGCGATATTCATCTTCCACCTCCTCTGGCCAAAATTGCTCCGGTGAGCCGGAATGAAACCCTGGATTTAATGAAGAAGCAAAGATATGGACATTCGGCGCATCGTGTACCGCTGCGACACTGAAGCTACTCAGTTTGCGGTATGCGCAGGGCTGAAGTGTGAGATACTTTGGAAGAGAACAACGCGGCATCGCAAAAATATTCGAAAATGCTCGATATCTGCGCTCACAATAACTACGTTTATGTATCCTACTGCAAATATGTAGAAATCCATATCGTAGCCCGTCCGAAAAGGAGCGGATATCATCGCAGATCCCGGTCACGCTTTTCCGCGCTACCGTGACCGCCTTGAGGCCAACGGACCGGAAAGCTAAGGGATCTAGAAAGTCATGAGAAGCGACCTCGGGAACGCCTTCCTGCGGCCCGGTTGTTGCTTGAGAGCCTGTAGCCACCCACGGCGGCACACCGCCCAACCCTCGCCAACGGATAAATGCGAATGGACATGACCTTTCTCTTCCCGGTGCAGCTCAGCCTGCGCGTGGCGGCCTTGGCCACCTTGACCTCCCTGGTCTTCGGGGTGTTTTTTGGCTGGGTCTTCCACCGCTATCGTTTTCCGGGAAAGGAACTGCTTGATTCCGTCCTGAGCCTGCCCATGGTGCTGCCGCCCACGGTGCTTGGCTATTACCTCATCGTGCTGCTCGGCCGGAACGGTTTCGTCGGGCGTTGGCTGGAATCGACATTCGGCGTGACGCTGATCTTCACCTGGCAGGGCGCGGTGATCGCCGCCGCAGTGGTCTCCTTCCCGCTCATCTTCAAATCCTCCCGCGCCGCCCTTGGAGGCGTGGAACGCAAGTACGAGGACGCGGCCCGGACCATGGGATACCCTGAATGGAGGGTTTTCCTGCGCGTTTGTCTGCCGCTGGCCGCGCGCGGCATTCTGGCCGGGACCATGCTCGCCTTTGCCCGGGCCATGGGCGAATTCGGGGCCACCCTCATGATCGCGGGCAACCTGCCCGGCCGCACCCAGACCCTGTCCCTGGCCGTGTATAGCGCCACCCAGGCGGGTCACGACGATCTGGCCGCGCAGCTCGTGCTGCTCATTTCCGTGCTCTGCACCCTCATCCTCTGGGTCTCGGGGCGGCTCCTGACACCAAGATGGCAGGCCTGACCATGTTCGTGATCAGCCGCACCGCAAGCTCCCATTCCGAGGCTTCCATGCATCCACGGACCGCACCGAAGGCAACGGCCCGGACCATCTCCTGCGACATCGACACGCGCGTGACCGCTCCCGGCGCCGAGTTTCGCCTGCAAGCGCGCTTCGAGGCGCCCGGACGGCGCATCGCCCTCTTCGGCCCCTCGGGTTCCGGCAAGAGCCTGACCCTCATGGCCCTGGCCGGACTGCTGAAGCCCCAGCGCGGCCGCATCGAGGTCTGCGGCCGCACCTTCCTCGACACCGCCTCCGGCGTGAACGTCCAGGCCCGCAGGCGCAACATCGGCATGCTTTTTCAGGATTACGCCCTGTTCCCGCACCTGACCGTGCGCGACAACGTGTCCTTTGCCCTCAAACCCATTTTCGGCCCCCTGAAGGCGGCGCACCGCGAACGCGTCGACGAACTGCTGGAACTGTGCGGCTTGACGGCCCTGGAAGGCCGACGCCCCGCCCAGATCTCCGGCGGCCAGCGCCAGCGCACGGCCCTGGCCCGGGCCCTGGCTCCAAGCCCCGACCTGCTCCTGCTGGACGAACCCTTCACCGCGCTCGACCAGCCCCTGCGGGAACGGATGCGCGCCGAACTCTTCGACATCCTGGAGCGATTCGACATACCCATGGTCATGGTCAGCCACGACCTTGAAGACGTGGACCATTTCGCCCAGACCCTGGTCGCCTTCGGCCACGGCCGAGTGCTCTCCGTCATCGACTACGAAGCCCGGCGCAAATCGGAATCACCCCGCCAGATCCTCGACCCTCTTTTCCTGGCCGCTCAGACGCAGGCCGGTTGAGCGGTCACGTTTCCTTCCCCTTGCGTGACCCCGTTGCCGCGCGCTCCCTTCTTCTCCTAAAGCACAGACAAACACGGTCCGCTTCCCTCTTCCGTCCTTTGGACCGCAAGCGCTGGAGCAATGCATGGGACTTCACATCAGTCTTCGCAAACGCCTGCCCCACTTCGACCTGCGCCTCGACCTGAGCTGCGCCCGGGGGCAGTTGACTGCCATCGTCGGCCCGTCCGGAGCGGGCAAGAGCACGCTCATCCGGCTCGTCGCCGGACTGGAGACGCCGGACTGGGGCCGCATGAAGCTTGGCGCAAGGACCTTCTTCGACAAGGCGGCCGGAATCGACATGCCCACCCGCGAGCGGCAAGTCGGCATGGTCTTTCAGGACTATCCCCTCTTCTCCCACCTCAGCCTGGCCAAAAACGTGGCCTTTTCCTGTCCGGACCAGGGCAAGGTGAACGCCCTGCTCGCACGCTTCGGCATCCGGCATCTGGCCCAGCGCAAACCAGGCGCCGTCTCCGGCGGGGAGCGTCAGCGTGCGGCCATGTGCCAAGCCCTGGCTCGCAACCCGGCCATCCTGCTGCTGGACGAACCGTTCTCTGCCCTGGACGCGCCCACGCGCTCCGATCTGCGCGGTGAGCTTCGGCAACTCACCAGACAGCTGGACATCCCCGTGCTGCTCGTCACCCATGATCTGCACGAAGCCGCCGAGCTTGGCGACGCCATCTTCCCCATGACCGACGGCCGCCACGATCCGCAGTGGCTCAGCGATACCCTCTCGGGGGCGCGGCGCGCCTCCCAAAATCTTGCAACCCGCGTCTGCGCATAGGACTGGCCATGAAAAAAACGCTGTTCACTCTTCTTCTCGTCTTCCTCGCCCTCCCCGCCCTGGCCGGAAACACCCTGCTCATCGCATCCGGGGCGGGCTACAAAACCGTCGTCGAAGCCCTGTCCGAGGCGTACGCCAAGCAATCGGACGCAACGGTGGAGCGCATCTACGGCAACATGGGCCAGATCATCGGCCAGGCGCAAACCAGCGGCAAGGTCGACATGCTCATCGGCGAGGAGGGATTCCTGCGCTCTTCGGCCCTGCTCCTGGCCGAAAGCGCCCCTCTGGGCACGGGCAGGCTGGTCATGGCCTGGCCCAGCGGCAAGGAAGAACCGGCGGACCTGAAGTCCGCGGCCGTCACGCGCATCGCAGTGCCGGACCCCAAACGGGCCATCTACGGCAAGGCCGCAAGGGAATATCTTGAAAACAGCGGGCAGGCAGACGCCCTGAAGGACAAACTCGTGGTCGTGGGCACGGTGCCGCAGGTATTCACCTATCTGACAACGAACGAAGTGGACGCGGGGTTCATAAACCTCACTCAGGCCGTAGCGGTAAAGGACAAGATCGGCGGCTTCAGGGAGATGGACCAAAGCCTCTACGATCCCATCGCGATCAGCTGCATCCGGCTTGAAACCTCTCCGTCTCCAGAAGCGGCCAGAAATTTCGCCAAATTTCTCAAAACCGGCACGGCCCGGAGCATCATCGCCGCCCATGGCCTGTAGGTCATGACGGAACTGTTGACCGATCCAAGGACCCTCGGCCCGCTCATTCTGTCCTTGAAGATCCTGGCCCTGGCTGGCGGCATCCTGCTTCCTCTGGGGGTGCTGCTGGCTTATTTCCTGTGCGGCAGACCTTGCGCCGCGCGTTCGGCGGTCGATTTTCTGGTGACCGTGCCGCTGGTCTTCCCGCCCATCGCCACGGGCTTCATCCTGCTCATGCTGCTGGGACGAAACGGACCTTTGGGGCGCGTGCTGCCCATAGACGTGGTCTTCTCCTCCCCCGGTCTGGTGCTGGCCTCGGTCATCGCCGGACTGCCCCTCATGGTCAAACCCGTGGAGGCCGCCTTGCGCAGCCAGGGCAAACGCCTCTCGGAAGTGGCGGCGGTGCTTGGAAAAACGCAATGGCAGACATTCGTCCTGGTCCTGCTCCCGGCCATACGCAAGTCCGTGCTGAGCAGTTGGCTCTTGGCCCTGTGCCGTTCCATGGGAGAGGTCGGCATCACGCTCATGCTCGGCGGCAACATCATCGGCAAGACCAACACACTGTCGCTGGAAATCTACAATTGCGTCTTTACCGGAGAACTGGATCGGGCCATGGTGCTGTGCGCCATCATCGCCACGCTGTCCGGCACGATGCTCTTCACCCTCAAACGCATGTCCGCGATCTGAACATGCCACGGAGAAAATGATGACTATTCTGGAACAGGTCCGCGCACGGGCCATCACTATATGGGACGAGGCAGGACTCATGGATGAAAGCGTCGAGGTCACGGCCGCGCCACTGACCGTCGAGCAGGCCATCGGCAAGCCGGAAGGACACGACTTTCCGATCCAGAAAGGCAAGGAAAAGCTCATGGAAGCATCCTTCAAGGGAGCAAAGGGGCAGGCCTTCACCGACACCTACGGCAATTACCGGGGACGTCTGCGCGACATCGCCAGTCTCGACCTTGCAGAGCCCATGTCGCAGGCGATTTTCGTGGCCACCCTGAACGCGGTCATGCGCAGCGTGGGTCAGACCGAGTGCACCGTCCACTGCAAGGACGCAGGCCCCGCCGAGTGTTCAAAGCTCATCGCCGGACACATTCGCGCCGCGCACGGCCAGCCGAAAATCGGGATGGTCGGCTACCAGCCCGCCATGATCAAGGCCCTGAGCGACGAATTTGAAATGCGCGTGCTCGACCTTGACCCGGACAACATCGGGCAGATCAAACACGGGGCACTGGTCGAAGGCGGCTGGGCCACCGAGGAAGTCATGCGCTGGGCGGACCTGCTGCTGGTCACGGGCACGACCCTGGCCAACGGATCCATCGACATGTTCCTGAATTCGAAGCCGGTCATTTTTTACGGAACGACGATCGCCGGAGCGGCCAGCATCATGGGATGGGAACGTTACTGCCCGAAAAGCATGTAGATTTTCGCCAAGCTGGCAGTGCAGTTCTGAAAAAAAACGGGCCTGACGCCTCAAGACGCCAGGCCCGTCAGGCCCGCTCACCAAAGGGCGGAACAGGTGTCATTCAAGAGTCAGGATCACCGAGAAGGCCTTGACCATGGCGCAGATGTCGTCGCCGACTTTGAGATCGAGGTTGCTCACGGATTCATCGGTGATGAGCGAAGTGATCTTGGTGCCGTCGGCAAGGTCCACCACCACCTCGGCCGCGATCTGCCCCGTGTTGACGGCCGAGATCCTGCCGCAGAACTTGTTGCGGGCGCTGGTCTTGAACATGGAATCCTCCTTGACCAGCACCACCCAGGGAGCCTTGACCGTCGCGATGACGGTCATGCCCATGCTCAGTCCCAGGTTCTCGTAACTTTCCTTGGTGATGACGGACACGACCCGCAGACCCGAGGCGGTGGTTACCTCAACCTCGCTCAGGATCATTCCTTCGCGCACGGCGCTGATCTGACCGACGAACATATTTCTGGCTGAAGTCTTCATCTTTTTCTCTTCCAAAATATAATGGTTCATGATCCGCCGGGTGTCGGCATCGGAAAAGCTGACGTACTGGGAGGACGGACTCTGATGGCCGAGCATGGCGTCGACCACGACCAGCGGTACCCCGCCGCGCAGCAGCTCCACGGCCCTGGAATGACGGAGCACCCGAGGATTCAAAAGCTCCCGGGGGATGCCAGTGCCAAGGCCGCGTTCGGAGAACTTGCGGCGCACATACCCCTGGTCCATGCGAAAAATCTGCCCCCGCAGCTCCATGCTCATGGGATGCTCGAAAAAAAGGGCCAGGGCGTCCACAACCTCGGTCGGCAGAGGGATTTCGCGAGGCGCGTCGCCCCGGACCATGACCACGCCCCGGGCGAGGTCGAAGTCAGCGCAATCATCGAGATCGAGGACCTCCCCAAGACGCATGCCCGTGTAACGCAAAAGGAGGAAAAGGAGCCAGATGCGAGTGCGTGCCTGACGAGTCCGCGCATCACGGGCCGCATGCAGCCATTCGCGAAAAGAACGCGTCAGGGTTTCAAGCTGGCCGGGTTCGAGATACTTGACCGACTCGGGCACCTGAAAAATCCGGGCCGCCTTGGGAGCGCGTTTTAGCACGCCCTCCGATTCCTCCAATCCCCGGCGTTTCATTTCCTCCTGCGCCAGAAAGGACAGCTGAATCAATGTATTCGGATCAAGTTGGTCCAATTTGTGCATTTTTTCTCCCGCCAACATATTTTTGCAAAGCATGCAATAGTACACATCGAGCGATGCACGAAACGCAGCGGTCTGATCAATACAGTCACGCTTTATCATGCTTGCGTGACCATATTGCCAAACAGGTGATCTTCAGGCCAGTAAAAATGCAATCAAAAAAGGAGAGCCCCATGAATTTTAAATCGTTGCATACAATTTTGTCGCTTTGCATTGTCCTCATGTCCACTCCCGCCATGGCAGGGGACCTTCTTGTCTCGGCGGCCGCCAGTCTGACCAACGCCTTCACGGAAATGAAGGAACCATTTGAGAAGGCCCATCCCGAAACCACTCTGGTCCTGAATTTCGCTTCTTCCGGTGCGCTACTCAAACAGATGGAGCAAGGCGCTCCCGTGGATGTCTTCGCCTCGGCCGACCAGGCGACCATGGACAGGGCCGAGAAGCTTATCGACCCGGCCACCCGCGTCAATTTCGCGGGCAACGCCCTGGTCCTGATCGTGCCCATAGAAGGTGGTCTGCCCCTGAACGACCCAGCCGCGCTCAAGGGAAAAGAAGTCAAGCTCGTGGCCATCGGCAACCCCGACTCCGTTCCGGCCGGGCGTTACGCCAAGGTCGCTCTTGAACATGCGGGCCTGTATGAGGCGCTGACCCCCAAATTCGTCCTTGCCGAAAGCGTGCGCCAGGCCCTCGACTACGTGGCCAGAGGAGAGGTCCAGGCAGGATTCGTCTTCGCCACGGACGCGGCCCTGCGCGCAGACAAGGTCAAGGTCACGGCCGAGATCGCCGGACACAAGCCCATCACCTACCCCGTCGCCCTGCTTGGGGCGTCCAGGGAAAAGGAAATGGGCCAGGCATTCATTGACTTCGTGAAGTCGGAGGAAGGACAGGGCATCCTGGGCAGGTTCGGGTTCAAAAGACCCTGAAATTCATGATCTGCATTCCGTCAGGCCAATGATTCGTTGCACCGGATCATTGGCCTGACGTCTTTTTTTGCATTTTCATTCCTGAAAACCCCAAATTTACCCGCCAGGCCTGAATCTTGCTTTGTTCTGAATCGATAAAAAACATTCTGGAGCAAGCATGATTCACACATTTCAAACGGTCGGAAAAATCATTCACGGCAGAGGTTCCTCGGCAAGAATCGGCGATGAAGTCATGCGCCATGGAGCGTCACGCGTTTTCATCATAGCGGGCGGGAGCAGCATCCGAAACGATTGCCACAAACCCCTCGTCGAATCCCTGGCACGACACGACATCCCGGTGGAAATATTTTCCGGGGTCTCCAGTGAGCCGACCCCGTCACTGGTTGAAGAGTGCGCGGCCTGTCTCAGGAAGTTCGGCGCGGACGCCGTCATCGGACTTGGCGGGGGAAGCGTCCTCGATACCGCCAAAGCTGCCTCTTTGCTGGCCGTAAGCGAGGGGCCCCTTGAAAAATACTTCGGGGTCGATCTTGTCCCCGCACCATGCCTGCCAACATTCCTCGTTCCCACCACGGCCGGGACCGGGAGCGAAATGACATCCATCAGCGTCGTGGCGGATGTCGCGTCGAATTCCAAAAAAGCCATCGTCAGCGATCATCTCTTTGCCAGGGCGGTGGTGCTCGATCCGGAACTGACCGTCTCCATGCCGCCACGCATAACAGCGTCCACGGGGCTCGACGCCCTCGTCCACGCCATGGAGTCCTACGTCAATCTCAGCGCCACCCCGTTCACGGACTGCCCCAACGTGCAGGCCATGGGCATGATCGCGGCCAGCATCCGCGAAGCCTACGCAAACGGCGGCAACATCGAGGCCAGGGAAAACATGCTCTACGCTTCGGCCCTGGCCGGGATGGGCTTTTCCAACACGCAGAACGGAGTAATCCACGCCATCGCCATGGCCGTCCCGGCGACGTATCACATCCCCCACGGCCTTCTCGTCGGCGCATTGGCCCCCATGGGCATCGCCTTCAACTGCCTGGCCAGCCCCGAAAAATACGCCCGGATCGCCGAAATACTCGGCAGCGACGTCGTTGGAAACAACATGGACGAACGCGCACAAAGCGCCGTCGCCGGTTTTGAAAAGCTGCTCTTTGATCTTGGCGTCAAGCCTGGCCTTGAAGCCCATGGGGTGAAGCGTGAGGATATTCGGGGCATCGCGGAACGCGCGGCCGCGACGCGGCGGCTGATGGACAACAATCCCCGAAAGGGAACTGCCGACGAACTGGAAAAACTGATCGAAAGGCATTTTTAGATCGAAGCACACCCTGCGCCGACGTTACGCGGCAGCATCCGAAGAACACTGGCAAGGCAAAACAAGCCTGTCAAAGGAACGCGCCATGTCAGGCAATGTCTGCGTCCAGATGCCGGGGCAACCGCCCCGGCGTCACTTCTTCTGGACCTTCCTGAAAATCGTGCTGCGATCGACCTGGAAAAGATCGGCAACTTTCTGCACCGAACCGTGAACTTCAAGGGCCTGCTGCAGAAAATCCCGCTCGATATCGGCCATGATGTTCTTCAGCGAGCGCCCGCCGGTCAGGATGTCGTCGGTGTAGCACCGCTCGCGCGCCAGGCCCTCGGAGACGGAGGCGGGAAGGTCGCGCGGGGACACGAGGGTTCCCTTGTGGGTTATGACCAGTCCATGGATCATGTTCTGCAATTCCCGCACGTTTCCAGGCCACTGATAGCGTGACAGGATGCCCATGGCGACCTCCATGACGGCCATGCTCTTGCTGTACTTGGTGGCATAATAGCGCAGGAAATGCTCGACCAGGGGGCGCACGTCGTCGGGCCGCTCGCGCAGCGCCGGGATGGTTACCGTGGCCACATTCAGGCGATAGAAAAGATCGCGGCGAAAGGTCCCCGTCTCCACGCATTCGGCCAGATTCTTGTTGGTGGCGGCGATGATCCGGACGTCCACCTTGCTCGGACGACTCCCGCCGACGCGCATGATCTCCCCGTCCTGCAAGACACGCAACAGCCGGGTCTGCATGGACAGCGGCAGCTCGCCTATCTCATCCAGAAAAACCGTACCGCCGTCGGCCAGTTCGAAATAACCGGCCTTGCCCTTACTCGACGCGCCGGTGAAGGCGCCCGGCATGTAGCCGAACATCTCGGACTCGGTCAGGGTTTCGGAGATACCGCCACAGTCCACCTTGAGAAAGATCTTGTCCTTGCGCGAACTGTGTGCGTGCGTGAGACGCGCGAAGACATCCTTGCCCACGCCGGTCTCGCCGAGCAGGAGCACGGAGGCGTCGGTGGGGGCCACGGTCTGGAGCATGCTCACCACGCCCTGCATCACCTCGCTTTCAAAAATCGGGGTCAGCGTCTTGCTGCGCTCCTGGGCGATATAGGCCATCTGCTCATGAAACTGCTCGATCAGGTGTCGCTGTTCCTCCATCTGATCGTTGAGGCGCGTGATCATGGTGATGTCGCGCACGAAGGTGACCACCAGGCGCAGGGCCCCGGAATCATCGAATACGGGAAATCCCGACAGGACCAGCTTCTTCCCGTTCTGCAACTGCTGCACGTGGGTGGCGGGCTTGCCGGTGCGTACTATTTCAGGGTTCAGGATCTTGTCGAAGACTCCGTTCTCAACAAGTGCGCGCACCTGTTTGCCCTGCACCTGCTCCTGCTTGAGCCCGGTAAGCTGCTCGTACATGCGGTTGACACGCAGGGTCACGCCCGAAACGTCCGAGATGAACACTCCGTCGGGAAGAGCATCAAGTATGTATTCAAAGTTCTTTGAAAGAAAATCCATGGAACGGTTTGGCATGCAAAAAATCTCTCACGGCTTAAAAAAAAAGGCAACCCTGACGAGCTGCCTTTTAATACAATGCTATGTAAAATATGAATATGACATCAATCTACCGTCACAAATATCAATTAATGACAAAATAAGTGATGTATAAATTCAAATTATAAATATTGCATCAATACTATTTCGCCACTTCGACCCTGTCTCCAAGAACGCTTCGTGCGGCATCAATCAGTCTTGGCATGACGGATTTATCCAGCGTGACTTCATCCATGGGCGGAACACGATCGAGAAAATGATATTTCTGTGTCCCGAGACGATGATAGGGAAGCATTTCGTAGCGCACATTCGGGAATGGTTCCAGAAACTTCGCAATGGCGATGATTGCCTCCTCCGAATCATTGAATCCGGGAATCACCGGAGTGCGGGCCAGAATCGTCTTGTCCGGATCAAGCAGGGCGAGCTTCCTGAAATTGTCGAGAATCCGCTCATTGGAACATCCGGTCTGTGCCTCATGAATCCCGCTATCCATATGCTTGATATCGTACAAGACGTAATTCAGATATTCGGACGCGGCCTCCAGCGTCTTCCATGGAACCATCCCGCACGTCTCCACCGCCGTCTTGATTCTGCGACGACGCGCATCGCGCAGCAAAGCCAGGGCAAACTCGCCCTGCATGAGCGGCTCCCCTCCGGACAGGGTCAATCCACCGCTGGATCTGGTGTAGAACGCCGCATCCTGCTCAACGACCTTCAGCACATCATCGACGCTTCGCTCCTGTCCGTAGACGATAAGCCCCTGGGATGGACACGCCTCGGCGCAATTTTTCGGGCACCCGTCACAAAGCGCGCGGTCTATGCGCAGCGTGTCGTCCGCCTCACGTATGATCGCGCCGCGCAGACAGGCCTGCAGGCAGCGCGTGCATTTTGAGAAGGTGAGGCAGCGGCCGGCATTGAAGGCCAACTCGGGTTCGCTTTTCTGCGACTCGGGATTGCTGCACCAGTTGCAGGACAAGGGGCAACCCTTCAGAAACACGATGGTTCGGATTCCGGGGCCGTCGTGCACGGAATATTTCTGGATGTTGAACACCAGACCTTTCTTCTTTTTGTCTTCTAGCGCGCTCATGAGACTCCTCGATGGTTTACGCGATGGGAAGGACCGACGGGCGGTCCCGGCGCCGATTCCAGGAACGGAAAAGGTCAGGGGGCCGAAGCCCCCTGTTTTTTTTAGATATCTCCATGCTCCGTACGAGCGATGAGGTCGTTCTGGAGATCGGGGGAGAGATCCACGAAGTAGGCGCTGTAGCCTGCGATGCGCACGATCAGGTTGCGGTACTTCTGCGGGTCCTTCTTGGCCGCGATGAGGGTGTCGCGGTTGATGACGTTGAACTGCACGTGCCATATCTTCAGGTCGCAGAAGGTGCGGATGAAGGACACGAGCTTTTCCGTGCCCTGCTCGCCCTCGATGCACTTGGGAGTGAACTTGATGTTGAGCATGCGGGCCGCGCGGTCGCGCATGCCGTAGTTCTTGGTGTTGTAGTTCGAGAGCAGGATGGCGGTAGGCCCGTTCACATCCGCGCCGTGGGAGGCGGAGGAGCCGTCGGACAGCGGAGTGTACTGCTTGCGTCCGTTGGGGGTCGCGCTGACGACCTTGCCGAAGGGCACATGGGAGGTGAAGGGCACGTAGCGCACGTCGTTGTGCATGCCCAGTTCCTTGCTGTACTTGCCGCCGTATTCGACGGAAATCCTGTCGATTTCACGGCCGATGCTGTCGGCATAGGGGTCGTTGTTGCCGTAGCAGGGAGCGCTGCGCAGCAGGGCCTCGATGTCTTCGTGCCCTTCGAAGTTGGCGTCGATGGCGTCGATGATCTGCTGCATGGTCAGCTTCTTGTCCTCGAAGACCAGCTTCTTGATGGCCGCAAGGGAGTCAACGACAGTGCCGAGTCCCATGTATTCGAAGTAACCGAGGTTGATGCCCTCGGGGATCTGCTCCTGATGCAGGTCGATGCAATGCTTCATGCACAGGTCGTGCATGGCCGAACCCATGGGCTGGGCGAAGCAGGTCGCGCGGATCTTGTTGATCTTGTACTGCTGCACGAAGGCGGCGCGCAGGAAAAGCAGGTGCTGCTGCACGTATGCGTTCCAGAACTCCTCCCAGGTGGCGAACGTGGTCGGATCGCCGGTCTTCAGGCCGAGCTCGGCATCGCCGTATTTCTTCATGCGGCCGTTGCGCAGCACCATTTCCACGGCGGCGGCGAAGTTGATGTACGCGCCGCCCGAGGTGTAGGTGTCGCGGTTGGGCATGCGCGCCTCGGTGCAGCCGGACACCGCGTAGTCATAGGCCTCGGCGAAGGTCGCGCCCTTGGAGACGTACAGCGGCACGATCTCCTCGTCGTTGATCAGCTTGGGGAAGCCCGAGCCGTCCTTGATGGTCTCGGCCACGTCCCACAGGTAGCTCTCGGGGGAGCGGCTGTGGATGCGGGCGGCGAGGTCAGGGTAATGCAGCGGGAACTCGCGCTTGGACTTCAGGATCAGGTGCGTCAGGTCGTTGGTGGCGTCGCGTCCGTCCGGGGTCTGTCCGCCAACGGTCACGGCTTCCCAGTGCGCGTAGCCTTCATTGAAAGCGCCGCCCGTGGGAGAGATGTACATGTCGATGAATTCGGCCATGCCGACCCACATGCACTCCAGAAGCTCCATGGCCTGCTCTTCGGTCAGCTTGCCCGCCTCGACGTCCTGGGCGTAGTAAGGGAAAAAATACTGGTCCATGCGGCCGTTGGAAATGGTCGTGCCGGTCTTCTGCTCGATGCGGGAGAACATCTGCGTGAACCACTGGCTCTGACAGGCTTCCCAGAAATCACGGGCGGGCTCGCCGGGAACGTGCTCGGCGTTTTCGGCCATGCGGATCAACTCCGCCTTGCGGGCCGGGTCGGTTTCCTTCTCCGCCACTTCACGGGCAAGCACGGCATGGCGCTTGGCCCAATGCACGATGGCATCGCTGACGATGACGATGGCCTCAAGAAAAGGTCTCTTCTCGCAATTGTCCTTGGGGCTCAACGGATCAAGGATGGCCAGCTTCGCTTCGGCTTCGCGCTTGATGTCGTTGAAGCCGCGCTTCAGAATCTTCTCGAAGTCATGCACCCACTGGATGGAGGAACGGAACGAGGCGGTCTCGTTGACGATGAAACGGGACATGAGTCCTTCCGGATCGTCGTAGGTCAGCTTGTGAACTTCCTCGGGCAGTGCGGCGTTGAGCTTCTCGTGAAAGGTCTTGCCCTTCCAGAAGGGAGCGATCTGCTCGACGACAATCTTTGCGTCCTCGGGAGTGATGGTCGCGGGAGACTGCGTACGGGTGGGCAGGTCGCGCACCGCGATATCCAGAAAGTCGCCATCGAGTTCAGGATAGAGAATGCCGTAGCGGCCGTCGAAACCGGCGCGACCCAGCAAAAGCTGATCTTCCTGAACGTAAACAGTCATGTTTTCGGCGATGTGCTTCAGAGCCTTTGCCCAACGCAGAACAAGAGGCTGTCCTTCAGTCTCTTGCATCGACTGTGTAAAATACAAGGCACGCTCGACATCGATGCGCGGTTTCTGTCCGTCAAATTTTTCCAGGAGCTTGAAGACACGACTGTGGGTCTTTCTGAATTTATCTTCCTTGCCTTCAATCTGATTATAAAGGCGTTCTTCCTGAGGCGACATGCATCCACAAGTAAAGCGAGTCATGTTCTTACTCCTGATCTAAGTTTATTGATTGAATCTTATGAGAACTTAAATCCCGAAAATTAGTCATTGGACTATTTTTAGCATCGTATTCAATTCTTCTCTTCACAGACATGCTTCGGGATTATTGAACTGCCTGCTTCTGAGCATTCTTTGTGCCAAATCTTATAACCACATGAAAAGATACGGTTTCCGGAGTTATGGTGTCTTTTCGGTCTTTTGAGAAAAAAATAACGAATCGCGCCCGTCGCATATTTGCAACAAAGCGTAAAAAAACTTCTTTTCAGGCAAAAAAAGAGTTGCAAATTTGCGACGAGATGCTCAAAATTTACTACCAAAACCGTCGCAAAACCCGAAAGCCAACTTAAAGAGCTTACGTATGACACCGTTTTGTGATTTTTTTCCCAAAAGCAGCGCTTCTGACAAGAACATTTCCCAGTAGTTGCAAGTTTGCAACGACACCTCCCACACTCTGCCGCATTTATGCACTGCACAATTCCAACCATCTGGATTTAAAACACTTTTCAACGTAGCATATTTGCTGATCGGCTTTTTTCTCTGGCATGTATTCTGCTCAGGGACCATCAACACCCGTGATCAGAGGGCGACAGCCAAACAATTGCAGAGCAATACTGGTCAAAACTTAAATTTTTGGAGGAAGAATGAAAAAGAAGATCGTTTTTGCAGCGCTGGGACTCATGGCCGCCATCGGTTTGTCCGGGAGCTTCAACGCCGCCGAGGCCGGAAAGCCGCTGACCCTTCGTCTTGGACACCCGATGGCTCCAGGTAACAACGTCACCGTCGGCTACGAAAAGTTCAAGGAACTGGTGGAAGCGAAAAGCGACAGGAAGATCCGCATTCAGATCTTCGGCAATGCCCAGCTCGGCAGCGACAGAGTGACCACCGAAGCGGCCCAGGCCGGCACGCTGGACATGTCCTCATGCTCCTCCCCGAACATGGCCAGCTTCAACAAGGCCTACATGGCCCTGGACCTGCCCTACATAACCGCTCCCAAGTATCAGGAAAACCTGTACAAGGCCCTCGATGAAGGCGAACTCGGCCAGGAACTGGAGAAGCTTTCCAACGAAATCGGCCTGACCACGCTCATGTTCAGCCAGTACGGATACAGAAACTTCGTCAGCACCAAGAAGCCCATCCGCACCGTGGCGGATCTGGCAAACCTCAAGGTCCGCACCACTGACTCTCCCGTCGAGGTTGCCGTGGCCACCGCGCTTGGCATGAACCCCGCTCCGGTTGCCTGGGGCGAGACCTACACCGCCTTGCAGCAGGGCACTGTCGATGCCGAAGGCAACACGTTTTCCCTGCTCAACGACGCCAAGCACACCGAAGTCCTGAAGTACGCCATGGACTCCAACCACAACTACAGCATGCACCTTCTGCTCATGAACAAAAAGAAGTGGGACAGCCTCACTCCCGACCAGCAGCGCATCCTTGGCGAATCCGCACGCGAAGCACTGCAGTGGCAGCGCGAGGAAACTGTCCGCCTTGAGGCGAAGGCCTGGGAAGCGTTCAAGGAGAAGGGAATCGAGATCACCATCCTGGACGACGCCGAACGCGCCAAGCTCAAGGAACTCACCGCGCCCGTGCGTGATAAATTCGCAGAGCAGATTCCCGCCAATCTGCTCAAGCTCTTGAACGAAACACAGCAATAACATTCCCTTTTCACCCCCGGAAGCAAGTCCGGGGGTGAAAAGACAAACCTGTCTCCCCTGAACATCGTGAAGTGCATCAAACTTTGCGGCATGCTCGACTTGCAGGGGATTTGACCGGATGGTCCACATAAAATGAGGCAAAAGGGAGACCACATGGATCAGGAAATCACCTGCGGCGCAATGCCCATCACACAAATCAACGCGCCAGACACTCAGTCGAAGTGCTGGGCCTGGATCGATGAAAATTTCGAAAAAATATTCCTTGTTTCGGGATTATTGCTGATAATCCTCTTCATCACCTTCCAGACCACTTACAGATACCTAATAACCCACTTCTCAGACACTGCGGGCGCGGCGGTCTGGAGTGAAGAGCTTTCCCGGTACATTTTCATCTGGATAACGTACCTGGCACTCTCCGTGGCCATCAAAAAACGCAGTTCGATCCGCATCGACATAATTTTCGACAAGCTCCCTCTGCGCTGGCAAAATGCAAGCTGGGTCATGGTCGACACGTTCTTCCTGATACTCACGCTCACCATCTGCTGGACGGGATGGTCGCAAATCGAAAGATTGCTCGAATTTCCCCAGCATACGACGGCCCTGGGCATTCCCTACATAATCCCGTACATGGTTCTGCCGGTAGGTTTCGGGCTCATGAGCCTGCGCCTGCTTCAGGGCCTGGGCCGCCAGGTTCGCATCTGCGGCCTGAAGGACACCCTGTTTGCGCTCGCATGCGTGGCCCTGGTCGTCTCTCCGGTCTTCGTCGCGGAGTACATCGAACCGCTGCCGGCCCTGTTCGGATATTTCGTGGTCCTGTGCCTTCTTGGCGTCCCCATCGCGATCTCCCTCGGACTGTCCACCCTGGCCACGGTCATCTGCGCCGACACCCTGCCCATTCAGTACCTGGCGCAGACGGCCTTCACATCCATCGACAGTTTCCCCATCATGGCCATCCCGTTCTTCATCGCGGCGGGCGTGTTCATGGGCGCGGGCGGCCTTTCGCAACGTCTCCTCTCCCTGGCCGACGAGATGCTCGGAGGACTGTATGGCGGCATGGCTCTGGTCACCGTCGCGACCTGCATGTTCTTCGGAGCCATCAGCGGCTCCGGCCCGGCCACCGTCGCTGCCATCGGAGCGCTGACCGTTCCGGCCATGGTGGAACGCGGATACGACAAATATTTCGCGGGCGCACTGGTTGCGGCTGCGGGCGCCATCGGCGTCATGATCCCGCCCAGCAATCCCTTCGTGGTTTACGGCATCTCGGCCCAGGTCTCCATCGGCGACCTCTTCCTGGGCGGCATCGTGCCTGGTGTTCTGACCGGGCTTGTGCTCATGGGTTATGCCTATTTCTTCTCCAAGGCCCGCAACTGGCACGGTGAAGTGCGCGAAAGAAGCGTAAAGACGCTGGGCAAGGCATTCTGGAACGCCAAGTGGGCGCTCATGGTGCCCGTCATCGTGCTCGGAGGCATCTACGGAGGCCTCATGACGCCCACGGAGGCGGCGGCTGTCGCGGCTTTTTACGGCCTGATCGTCGGCGTTTTCGTATACCGCGAGATCGGCTTCAAGAAACTGTTCAATTGCTGCGTCGAAGCCACCGAGACATCCGCCACGATCATCGTGCTCATGGCCATGGCCACCCTCTTCGGCAACATCATGACCATCGAGGACGTGCCGGGCACCATCGCCCGCGCCATCCTGAGCGTCACCGAGAGCAAGCTGGTCATCCTGTTGCTCATCAACGTCCTGCTGCTCATCGTCGGCATCTTCATGGAAGCCCTGGCCGCCATTGTCATCCTGACCCCCATCCTACTGCCCGTCGTGACCGGCGTGGGTGTCTCCCCGCTGCATTTCGGCATCATCATGGTCGTCAACCTGGCCATCGGCTTCATCACCCCGCCCGTCGGAGTGAACCTCTTCGTCGCCAGCGGCATCTCGAAGGCGAAACTCTCGGAGCTGTCCAAGTCCGTCATACCCATGATTCTGCTCATGATCGTGGTGCTCCTGATCATCACCTACATCCCAGAAGTACCGCTCTTCTTCATCTCGAAATAACGCACCCGTAACAAATGCCGCCGGACATTCCGGCGGCACTTTTCAAACCCGGCTGACGCACCTGTCAAGCCCGGATAAGGAGACTTTGTCCATGAAAATCATTGATTTCCGTTTCCGCCCCAACACTCCTGAGATAATCAACGGCATCAAAAACAGCGCCATGTTCAAGGCAGCCTGCAAGGCCATCGGGTTCGACGCCCGCCAGGCCCAGCCCCTGGACGAGATCGTGGCCGATCTTGACCGGCGCGGCGTCGAACGCGCGGTCATCACCGGCCGCGACTGCGAAACCACCTACGGCTCCCCGGCCAACAACGGGAGCGTGCTGGAGTTTTGCAAGGCCTATCCCGAAAAGTTCATCGGTTTCTGGGGCATCGATCCGCACAAGAAAATGGCCGCCGTGCACGAAATTGTCAGGGCCGTCGAAGAACACGGCATGAAGGGCATCGCCATCGACCCCTATCTGGCCCACATCCCGGCCTGCGAGGCCCGCTACTATCCGCTGTACACCAAGTGCGCGGAACTGAATCTACCCGTGTTCGTGACCATGGCCCCTCCGCCGCAGGTTCCCGGCGCCATCATGGACTACGCCGATCCCCGTCACGTCGATCAGGTCGCCCGCGACTTCCCTGAACTGACCATCATCATGAGCCATGGCGGCTATCCGTACGTCAACGAAAGCGTCTACGCCTGCCTGCGCAACGCCAACGTCTACATGGATTTCTCGGAATACGAACGCGCGCCCATGGCCGACGTTTTCGTGCAGGCCATGAGCACCATCATCCAGGACAAGGTCGTCTTCGCCAGCGCCCACCCGTTCATCGAACTCAAAGACGCCCTTGACGCCTACGCATCCTTCCCCCTAAGCGACGAAGTTCGCCGCAAGGTCATGTACGAAAACGCAAGCCGCATCCTGGGCCTTCACCGCAACTAGCCACTCCTTTAGCCCCCTGGGGATGACGCCACGGCGCTCCCCAGGGGGCTCAAAGAACGAACTGTCGACACGACCACAACCCTTTTGAAACCATCCGAGCCTTTATTGAGTGGCCTTGAGCGAGGCGCTGTACTTCTCGTCGACGTTTAACAGAGGTCACTGCAAAAATTCATCATCCCCTTGAAGAAGGGGAGCCAAACTTTTTTAACCATCTGAAAAAAATGGATTCCCGCCTGCGCGGGAATGACACTCAGGTTCTTTCGCGACTTTTTACTGTGTCGCCTTAACAGGCGAAATGATTTGGATCGGACCAAATTATATAGAATATAAAATGCACTGGAATAAAATGAAAAAAACTTAATAAGAATAAGATCACTGCAAAAAGTCGTCATCCCCTTGAAGAAATGGAGCCATGCTTTTTTAACTATCTTAAAAGAATGTGTTCCAGCCTACGCGGGAATGATACTCAGGTTACTTTGCGACTTATTGCAGTGTCGTCAATAATAAAATATTTCAAATTTATTATAAATCAATAAATATCATAAATAATATATATTATTTAAACATATAAACTTTATTAATCTTTAAGGAAGTTCGATGAAAAAAAGACGCAGCTTGCAAATTCTTATGGTGGGCTTCATTGCAGCTATCGTTACTCTTGTTTTGAGCGGGCTTGGTGCCATGGATTACATCAGGGAACGCTCAGAGCTGACCTCATCACTGGATCAGGATATGCAAATCATCTCCGGAAGATTGGCTGTAAACCTGGTTGCACCGCTCTGGGACATGAATGCTGATGGAGCCAAGGGCGTGCTTGAAAGTGAAATGACCAATCGGAATCTTTACGCCGCCACGATCATGCACAAGGACAAGCTCATTACCGGAGTGGTGCGGGATAAAACCTGGAATGCCGTCACTCTGGAAAGTCCCGTGGAACCTGGGAACTATGAAACAATCACGATTCCCCTGGTTTACGAGAAAAGCGGCAAAAAGACCGACCTGGGCGAACTCACACTGTTCATGAGCAAAAAGTTCCTGAACGAGACGCTTCGCGAAACACTGCTGGCCACGATACTGCGCGTCATCGTGGTGGACGCCATACTGATCCTTGGCATCGTGTTTTTCGTTCGGCGCACGATTACGCGTTCACTGCAGGGAATGATCGCCATGCTCAAGGATATCGCGGAGGGCGAAGGCGACCTGACGAGGCGCCTTGAGGACAAATCCGGAACGGAAATCCAGGAACTGGCGGACTGGTTCAACATATTCATCGATAAAATCCGCGCCATCATTACCGAAGTGGTGGACAACGCCCAGCGCCTTGAAACGTCTGCCCAGAATCTTCTGCAACTCTCCTCCACCCTTTCGACATCTGCCGAGGCAATGACCGGACAATCGAATAGCGCCTCGACATCATTGAACTCCATGAGCGGCAACATGAATTCCGTGGCTTCCGCGATGGAACAATTCGCTGTCAATATCGGTACAGTGGCCGCTTCTTCCGAGGAAATGAGTTCAACCATCCATGAAATTTCGCAAAACACCGCCAAGGCCAAGGACATCACGGGAAATGCGGTGCTCAAGTCCACAGAGGCTTCAGAGAGAGTCAACGAACTCGGCAGCGCCGCGCAAGAGATCAGCAAGGTCACCGAAACCATTACGGCCATATCCTCCCAGACCAATCTCCTGGCTTTGAACGCAACCATCGAAGCCGCCCGGGCCGGAGAGGCAGGGCGCGGCTTTGCTGTCGTGGCAAATGAAATCAAGGAATTGGCCATGCAAACCGCTCGGGCCACCGAGGAAATCCGGGAGAAAATCCAGGGCATTCAGAGCGCAACCGGAACCACCGTCGGCGAAATACATCATATCAGCCAGATCGTCGGCGACGTCGATCAGATCGTGGCCACCATAGCAGCGGCTGTCGAAGAGCAATCCGTGACGACCCGCGACATCGCGGACAACGTTGGGCAAGCGTCCCAGGGCGTCAAGGAGGTGAACGAAAATGTTGCCCACGCGGACACTGTTACTCGTCAAATTGCACGAAGCGTTGACGATGTCAGCGGCACTTCAGGGGACATATCCAACATGGCGGGGACAGTGCAGGAAAATTCCGAAGCATTGAGCGCTCTGGCGAAAAGTCTGAACACTCTTGTCGGCAAGTTCAAAATCTGAAGGCCAAGGAGATCCCTATACCAAGGGGAATCCCAGGCAAGACGATAAATCCAGTTTATCCATTCAACACGTTAACGTAACAACATGGAGGAAGAATGAAAAAGATCGCATTATTTTTTCTTGCGGCGTGCATGCTTATCCCGGCAGTAGGCATGGCAGCTCCGGAGTACACATTTGTCCGTATTGAAAACCTTCCAGAACAGGAGATAGGCGAACGCCTGCTCAAGGAAGTCTACAAACGCGCCGGAATTGAGATCGAAGTCGAAGCCATGTCCGGGGTCCGCGCCCTGGAAGCTGCGAGCTCCGGGGAAAAAGATGGCGAGGCCCTGCGCATCTGGAGCGTCGGCGAAAAATATCCTTCGCTGGTCCGCGTTCCAACGCCGCTCTCCGCGCTCACGACCCAGGCGTTTGTCAGAAAAGACAGCAACATCAAGCTCTCAAGTCCTGACGAACTCAAGAAATTCTCCATTGCCATCACCCGTGGCGTGGCCCACACCAAGGACATCACAGCCGGCCTGGAAAACGTGCACGAAGTGCCAAGCGAAGATTTGCTCATGCCTTTCGTCCAGGCAGGCCGCGCCGAAGTAGCCCTCACCAGCCTTGAAAACGGCATGGTCATCCTCAAGAATGCAGGGATCACTGACGTGGTTCCTGTGGAACAACCTCTCAAGGTTCATCCGCTCTACCATTATGTCAATGAAAAGAACAAGAATCTGGTGGAGAAGATCGATGCAGTCATCAAGGAGATGACTGCTTCCGGCGAACTTGAAAAACTGCAGAAACAATACGCTGAAGACATTCTAAACAAGTAGAATGATACAAAAGGGAGGCATTATGGCTAAGCAGCCTGATGCCTCCCTTTTTTACATCCGAAAATCAATCACGCATCATCTTTAATAATTTAATGGAATTATAAGCCTGCACTTCCAAATCTGAAAAATATCAGATAGCCCCGATGCGCGGCCAGGAACAGCGCCGTCCCGTTCCCGGTTGAGAGATTGCACAAGCCGTGACTCACGACACCCGAACCGAGCAGAGCTTCTCACATGAATATCGACTTTTCACACGCCTTTCTCACCACCATGTTCGGCTGGCTCCTTGGCGGTTTCGTCAACGGCATCGTCGGCTTCGGCGCGGCCCTGGTGGCCATGCCCATCGTGGCGGCGGGACTCGACATGCAGCTGGCCGTCTCCACCTGCGGGCTGGTGGTCCTCTCGCTCAATGTCCAGATGGCCTGGAATTACCGGCAGCACCTTGATTCCTGCGGCATACGCGCCATGATTCTGGGCGGACTGCCCGGAGCCGTCAGCGGCGTGCTGATACTTAAAAATGTCCCGGAATCCGGGTTGAAACTCGGACTTGGAGCCCTGCTCGTGGCCTATTCGATCTGGGGCCTGAGCGGCACGCAAGTGAACAAACGGAAACTAGCCGCGCCTTGGGGCATGCTGGCCGGATTCCTCTCCACCGGACTTGGCACGGCCTTCGGATTCAACGGCCCGCCTCTGGCCGTATACCTGTCCCTGCGCGGCGGCACGCAGCAGCAGATCAAGGCCGCCCTTGGCGCATTCTTCATCGTCAGCGGCCTCTTCATCGTCGCGGCCCACGCCCTGGCCGGGCTGTACAGCGCGCAGTCATTGACGCTCCTCGCGGTGGCCCTGCCTTCGGTATCCCTCGGCGCGTGGGCGGGGATGCGCGTTTCCGGACGGATGCGGGATCTAATTTTTCAGCGGATCCTTTTCCTGATGATCCTCATCATGGGGTTGAACATGGCCGTAAAGGCGCTTGGCGCATAATTCACGCGGGCCTGCCCTGCCGTGTCCATGCCCTGCCGTATCCTGAAAGGGACACTGGCTAGCCGAAATAAACTTGGATAGATGCCGGCCATGAACACGAAACCTGATCTCTTCCCCGCCCCGCCCTGCTCCGCCGCCGACCTGCCCATCGATGCCGAAGGGCGCATCTATCATCTTCAGATCACGCCCGAGCAGCTCGCGCCGGATATCCTGCTGGTCGGCGACCCTGGTCGGGCCGAATTCATCGCCCGGACCTTTCTGCATGACCTGGAGGTCGAACGGGAGCACCGGGGTCTGGTCACGGCCACGGGCACGTCCTGCGCGACCGGGGGCCGGACCACGATCATTTCACCCTTGCGAGCCACCGTGGCGACTTCGGGCATGGGCACCCCATCCCTTGAGATCGTGCTCAACGAACTGGTGGCGCTCTGCGAGATCGACTTCGCCACGCGCACGCCAAAGCCGCTCTTCCCCAGGCTGCACATCATCCGGGTCGGAACTTCCGGAGGCCTACAGGCGTCGACGCGGCTCGGCACATCCATCATCACCGCCTACGCCTTAGGCATGGACAACACCGGGCTGTTCTACGAAACGCCCTGCCCGGACCAGACCTGCGCGCGCCTGGAACAGGAACTGGCGCAAGTGGTCGAGAAGGCGGCCAGGCCGGACTCACGGTTCCGGGGAAAAATCCACCCCTATGTCTCCCGCGCGGAACCGGCAGTGGTCCGGGCGCTGACGCAAGCCGCACAGGAACTTGGGGTTGCAGCCAGAACAGGCCTCACGGTCTCAAGCAGCGGTTTTTTCGCGCCCCAGGGCCGAGACATCTCACGGCTTCGACCAAGCACGCCGGAGCTGGACAGGATTTTCAGCGAATTCGATCCCGGTCTGGACGGACTGCGGATCGAGAACATGGAGATGGAAGCGAGCTTTCTGCTGCACTTTCTCGGCGGGCTGGGGCACTGGGGAGGGGCAATCTGCCCGGTCATCGCAAACAGGCGCGACAATACCTTCGATCACGATTACCTGACCGCCATCGAAGGCGCGACAAAGACAGCGCTATTGGCCCTGGCCGCGCTTTCAACGCGTCGGGATTCAGCATTGCGGGACTAGAATGACGGAGTGGATCCCGGCCTGCGCGGGGATGACTTGCGGGCAGGCTTAGAGCGCGAATCAAGAGCAGTCCATGCCTGAAGTTGGCTCAAAACGAGCCGGAACACTACGAACACCCTGTTAAGGTACAGCGCAAACAAAAGTCGTCATCCTCTTGAAGAAGGGGATCTATGCTTTTTTAAGCGTCTGAAAAGAAAGGATTATCCTGATGGATAAATGATGTCTGAGGGGCTTTCGCGACTTTTGGAGCGGCCCCGGCTACGGCTCGGGCGAACAGGCCGTGATCGACCTCACACCCGCGTCGACGCAGATTCTGAGGATGTCCTGCAAGGCGGCATCCTCCCGCTTGGGGGAGGGAAAAAGGGCCAGGATGTCCTGCTCCCGCAGCGCCTGGGCTTCCTCCACGGTCTTTTGCAGCACCTCGTCGCAATAGGCCGAGGCGCAGACAAGGCCGTCGCCGGGGATGTTGGTCAGAAAACCCACATCAATGATTCTGCCGTCGCGCACGGCCACGAAAATCTCCACGAACCGACCACTATCCTCCCAGCGCCCGGCCTGACAGGCCCAGCCGGGCATTCCCAGATGCGGAGGATCGAAGGCGCGCAGTTCAAGATCTTCAAGGCTCAAGCTCATCGTCGGTGCTCGGATTGTTTGCGGTTCACGAAGTCAAAGTTGTCCGGCAGCGATCGGCTCGGTCTGCGTTTCCTTCCGCCCAGCATGAACAGCGACAACGCCAATCCCAGAAAGCCTGCCAGCAAAAACAGTGTGCCAATTTCTTCCATGATTATCCCTGATTTGTAGCCTGCCCGGCGGGCCTGACGCAACCTTGTCGGATTTCTCCGACATGATCACATGCCAGCCGGACCATGTTCGAGCATGAAGCGAATGAGCCCGGAGGTGGTGCCGATGTCAAGTTTGCGCATGGCCCGGGTACGATAGGTGCTGGCGGTCTTGACGCTGACGCCCATGGCCTGGGCGATGGCGGTCATGGTTTCGCCTTGTGCGAGCCTGCGCGCCACGTCGCGTTCCTGACGGGACAGGGTGTCCATGATCGTTGTCGGCCTGCGCGAGTCAAGCAGCGAGGGGTTGACGTAGATGCCCCCGTCCAGGATGGCGGTCATGGCCTCTTCGAGCTCTTCGGGGGCGGAATTCTTGCTCAGATAGCCACGCGCGCCCATGCTCAGGCACCTTTGGGCGTATTCAATCTCATGGTGCATGCTGAGCATGATAACCGGCAATCCGGGATCATGCTCCCGCGCGAACTCCAAAAAATCGAGACCGCTTCCGTCGGGCAGTGAAATGTCCAGAATGACGAGATCAAAACGCGTGTCCCCGAGGACCAGCCGCGCCTCATGCAGGGTGCCGGCCTCCGAGAATTCACAGTCCGGAAAACGGTCGATGATGATGTTCATGGTGCCGCGCCGCACCACCGCATGGTCGTCCACTATGAGCAATCGCATGAGCCACTCTCCCCGGTCAGGGGCACCCTGACCAAAATTTCCGTTCCGCCCTTGGGCAGCCTCGTGATGGCAAGACAGCCGCCCACCAGCCGGACCCGTTCACGCATCCCCAGCAGCCCCAGCGAACTGGACGAATCGGCCTGCTCCGGTGTTATGCCCCGTCCATTGTCGGTCACCAGCATCTCGAACTTACCATCCATGGTTTGCACGCTCACATGCAGTCGGCTGCAACCCGAATGCCGCGCGGCATTGGTCAGGCACTCCTGCAGCACCCGATACATGGCCGTGGCCAGATCGCCAGGCAGGTCGGGGAGATGGCCGAGCTGCTGGTCCACGCGAAGTCCGGAGGCCTGCGCGAAGGTCCGGATCTGCCAGGCCACGGCTTCGACGAAACCCAGCTCGTCGAGCATGGGCGGACGCAGTTCCCGTGAAATGCGGCGCACCGTTTCGAGGGTCCCGGCCACCAGGGCGCGCAACTCCGCGAGCTGGGCGAGCCGCCCGTCGTCCGGGTCATGAAAGGAGCGTTCAAGGCGGTGCAGGCCCATGTTCATGGCGGTCAGGTCCTGCCCGAGAATATCGTGGATCTCGCGCGAAATGTGCGCCCGCTCCTTTTCGATGCGGTCCTGCAGGTATCCGGAGAGAGCCCGGTATCTCTCGCGGGAAAGCTCCAGCTCGGCGGTGCGCTCGCGCACCCGCTCCGCAAGGTTCTGTCTGGCCTGGTCCAGGCTGATGCGGGTCTGCACCCGCTCCGTCACGTCCCGCAAGGACAGGCGCCAGCCCTGGAAACGGCCACGCGGATCAAAGACCCGGGTCGTTTCCTGGGACAGCCAGATCCGGGTCCCATCCCGGCGGCAAATGCGAAAATCCATGGCCGGAATATCCTGTGCATGACCGGTATCCATGGCCTGTCGCCATTTCGCAAAATCATCGGCGTCGATGATCCGCGAAAAAAAATCCGCATCGCGCAGCGCGTCCAGGGCCGGATAACCCGTCACCCGCAGACACGACGGAGAAACATAGCGCAACGAACCGCCAGCCTCCATCCAGATCTCCAGATCATAGGTAAAATCGGCCACCGTGCGATACATATGCAGCAGCGCTCGTTGGCGGGACCTGAGGCGCGGAATCAGAAGGCGGGATTTCATGAGGATCGTATGGATCAGAAGCGACCGGGAAGCAAGCCCGGCAGCTTCCGTATCGCGGCGGCAGAAACGCACTGGGCCGGGGCGATCGGTCACGCTGCTCAAAGATCGAATTCGCCGGCGCGTTCAGGCTGAAAGACAATCTCCTCGATCCGCACCTGCAGTATTCCTCCGCCGGGCCGGGGCCACTGGATTTCATCGCCGATGGAGAGCCCGAGCAACGCGCTGCCCACCGGGGCCAGGATCGAAATCGTCGAACCCGGTGCGTCAGCGGGGCCGCTGGAACCGGGATAGACGAGCGTGAGACAGAACTCCTCTCCGGCGGGCATGAGCTTGAATTTGACGGTGGAGTTCATGGTCACCACGTTGGGCGGCACATTTTTCGGGTCAACGATGATGGCGCGATCCAGCTCGTCCTCAAGATCTGCTTTTCCGGCAAATCCCCCCTTTGGAAGGGAATCGAGAAGTATTTCAAGACGCTCGGCATCAAGAGAGGTTATGGTGATACTTGGTTTTCTGTTCATGATTGTCCTTATGCACTCATTTCTTTTTTTACGCGTGCGGATGCATTCAACACAGAAAAATCCGTGTTCATGCGACAGGAAGCGCGTGAAAGAAGACAATCGTCCGGAAAGATGAAAATAGTCAAGTTTGACAGAATATTCTTACAAATCGATTTCATTTTCTTGAAATGAAACCACTCGGACTTAAAATATAACGCACATAAAATTTTATGATGAAATAATTTTTCCGACAAATAATTCATCTCATTTTTTTTGCTATGCAATAAAACATGCATTTCTTTGAGAAAGGTTCTTGAAAATCGATTTTTGAAAAAAAATATCCACGACATAATAACCAGTCTTGCATGAATGCAAAAATACGTATAGCAGATCTCCATCTTTTGAATCCGGCATTCCCTGGGGGAGGCTTCCGCGCGGAAGCCTCCCCTTCGCTTTGTCCCAACCGACTTGCCCGGCGCCAAATCCCTGCCGAGGAGGAAACCATGGCCTTTCGAATCACAAACAGCCCCACTGCCAAAACCCGGCAGTTTCATCAGCGCATCTGAATCTGGATACCTCTGCAGCACTTGCCTTGGGGGGATGCGTCGATGGCGCATCCCCCTTTTCATTGCCCGATAATCAACTAAAAAATCACCGACAGGAGCCTGAAATGTTGGATCTTTCCGCAAAAAAACCGGAGGCGCTTCTGCCTACCGACATCTTCTTCCAGACCCCCTACTGGGCGCAGGTCAAATCCCGGCAGGGATTCAAGCCCCTGGCATTCGACCTGGAATCCAGAAAGTGCGGAGATGTCCTGGTGCTCTTGCAGCCCTGCGGCGACAAGAAGGTCGCCGTGGTGCCCCAGGGGCCGGAGTACGCTCCCGATGAGGAAAACTACGGCCCGTTTCTCGAAGACTTCTCCCTGGCTTTGGCCAAGGAACTGGGACCTGACGTGGCCTTCATTCGCTACGATCTGCCATGGAAGTCTCTCTATGCCGACGAAATGAAAAAGCGGGAGTGGACCGCGTTTCCGGAGCCCAGAATCAGGGAAATGCGCATGAACATGGGCACCAGACACTGGAATATCCGTAAAGCGTACACGGATCTGACCGTGGCCAGTTCGCTGGTGGTGGATCTGGACGGAAACGACGATGCACTCCTTGCACGCATGAAGGCCAAGACCCGCTACAACATAGGCCTGGCCGGGCGCAAAGGCGTGACTGTACGCACGGTCAGCGCGGAGAACCTGCCGGAATTTCACGCCCTGTATTGCCAAACCGCGCAACGCAATGGCTTTGCGTCGTGTAGCTTCGAGAACTTCGCGGCCCTTTTCAAATGCCGGCTGGCCGCAAGGGGCAATTCGGAGCTTGTCTTTCTGCTGGCCGGCCACGGAGAGGACAATCTGGCCGGAGCCATCATCGGCATCTCGGGCAAGGCAGCCAATTTTCTCTACGGGGCGTCATCCAGCCTGAAACGCGGACTCATGGCGCCCTATCTCATGCACTGGACAGCCATGACCCTGGCCCGCGATCGCGGTTGCCTGACCTACGAGATGGGCGCGGTCTCCCCCGGACTTGACCCCGCGCACCCGTTTCACGGCATGTACCGCTTCAAGACCGGATTCGGAGGCAGGATCGAACTCAGAAGCGGCTCCTGGGACTTCCCCCTGGACCAGGATGCCTACCGGGGCTTCTGCAACACCGAGGGCCTGACCCGTTACCGGTCCACGCAACGCGCGTCCTGACACGAGCCGGAGCTTCATGCACCTTGCTTTTGGATTTGTGTGGGAAAGTGGATAAAGTGGATCGGTGCGAAAGCAGATATTGTTCAGGCTTTCATGACAAATGAAGGATGCGGCGGGAGCGATTCCAGTCGTGTTGTCGACAGGATCATGAAGGGGCGTCGGAAAGAAATCCGGACGCCCTGTCTTTCGTCAGCCCAGAAACACTTTCCAGTTCATGTCCAGAGCTTCGCCCAGCTTTTTGGCCATGCCCTTACCTATGGGACGGGCTCCGCGTTCCATTCCGGAGATATGCGACTTGTGCACGCCGATGACGGCGGCCAGGGCAGCCTGGGTCATCCCGCGCAAACCTCGCGCCCCGGCCAGCACCCTGCCCGGAGTGGACTCGGGGAACACCTCGTCGGCCGGAATATTGGCCTCTACCGCGTCCACGATGGCCCTGGCCACGGCATCGACGCGATCAGCGGGGATGGCGGCACTGATGACCACCAAACCGTCAGTACGGAGCGTTTTTGTGAGTTCCAACATATATGATCTCCACAAGGACAGCGATTTTGTTGCGCACCTGCCACACAACCACATAAAAAGGGTTTGATTCGATTTTTCTTCTGGAATTATTGATGAGGCCCGGGAATATACCAAAAGCGGAAAATAATCTGTGAGAAACAGCCGTGTTATGGAAAAACCAATAGAATTATGTATCCGTTGCAACACCATGCGTACGGACTCACATGCCAGCGATTTCATCCGTCACGCCCTGTCCCGAGGCGGGACGCCATCCCCTCCTCGGTGACAAAACGCCGTTTTGGGCAGGCAGTTAGGCGTCCTGCAACTGCTCCGTCATAAGCTGCTGCAGCTGTTGCTGCAACTCCTGGATCTGCTGCAGATACGGGGCGGCAGCGCTTTGCTTCTGCTCGGGCGGCAGATCGCTGTCCATGATGTGCTTGACCTTGTCCATGAGGTCCTTGATGCGCTTTTCGATATCCTCGACCTGGCTGCCCGACCCGGAATTGCCTGCTGCTCCGGAGCTTTCGCCGGCATCGACGCCCTTGACCGACGTGCTGGACGTGCCATCAGCGCCCTTGCCCACGGATGCCGTTGTCGCGGCGGAGGACGTCCCTTGCGTGTCATCCCGGTCCATGGCGTTGACCTGCTTGCTTCGGAAATACTCAAGCAGACGCTTGGCCTCCGATGAAAGGCTGACCGTATCCCCCTGACTTGCCTGTTTATTTCCAGTTACGCGCTCCCGAGCCGGATAGCCTGTGCGCATGGTCATGACCGATTCCGTGCCGCCGATCTCCATGTTTCCTCCTTGTCGGCAGGAAGATGCTGCCGCATTGCGAACCAAATTGTCAGTTCTAGCAAAAACCATGCATGAAAACGCAGGCCAGCAGCGGCCTCGATCGCGGCATTTTACCGACAAATGCTCCGAAATCGTGGTTTGAGTTACAAGTGTATACGGATGAAGTGGCCACCAACATCGCCCAGACCACGACCGGCGTTCAGGACGCCAATTCGCTCATCGCCCAGATGTCCAGCGCATCGTCCGACATCGCGCAGGACATCACCAATGTGGACAATGTCACCAGCGAACTGCGCCAGGGCGGAGAGCTCGTCCAGGAAAGGGCCCTGGAACTGGCCCATCTGTCGGAGCAGCTCAAGATGCTGGTGGGGCAATTCAAGGTGCGTTAAGACAATGACCGAGGCGGAGCCTGGATTTCCCGGCCCGCCCCTGTTTGAAGCGGACCTGAACGCCTGCCGCCGGAAAGAGGCCAGAATAGAAGGCCCTGCGATGATCAACTACGGATCATCGCAGGGCCTTTTCATGTTCGATAGCGAGCCGTCTTCGCGCTTCCTCGCGCCCGCGTCCTCGGGACGGAAGGTCTGACCGGAGGAGAGCTAGGACTTTCCGCCAAACAAGGACTTGAGCGTGTCGATGGGCACCGGGAAGACGATGGTGGAATTCTTCTCTCCGGCAATTTCCCCCAGAGTCTGGAGGTATCTGAGCTGGATCGCGCTTGGGCTTTCGGAAAGCTTTTCCGCTGCCTCCACCAGCTTCTGCGCGGCTTGCTGCTCGCCTTCGGCGTGAATGACCTTGGCGCGCCGCTGCCGTTCCGCCTCGGCCTGCTTGGCGATGGCCCGGATCATGGATTCGTCGAGATCGACATGCTTGATCTCCACGTTGGAGACCTTGATCCCCCAGCCGTCGGTCTGGCGGTCGAGAATCTTCTGAATGTCTTCGTTGAGCTTGTCGCGTTCGGCCAGAATCTCGTCGAGTTCATGTTTTCCAAGCACCGAGCGCAAGGTGGTCTGGGCCAGTTGGCTGGTGGCGTCCATGAAGTGCTCGACCGCGATGATGGCCTTTTCCGGATCGATGACCCGGTAATAGACCACGGCGTTGACCCGCACGGAGACGTTGTCGTGGGAGATGACGTCCTGGGTCGGGACATCCATGACCACGGTGCGCAGATCCACCCTGACCATCTGCTGCACGAAGGGGATGAGGATGATCATGCCCGGTCCCTTGACCTTGTCGAACCGGCCCAGGGTGAAGACGACTCCGCGTTCGTATTCGCGCAGGATCTTGATGGTATAGTAAAGCAGGACGACCAGCAGGATGACGCTGAAGGTCACGAATTGCAGCAAGTAGGGATTCATGCGGTTCTCCTTTTCATTGGTTGCCGTTGCCGGTTGGCGCCGGGATGACGGAAAGAACGAGCCCCTCGTCCTCCATGGCCATGATGCGCACCTTGTCGCCTTGGCGAATCGGGTGACTTGACCTGGCCGACCAGTCCTCGCCACGTAGATGCACCCGTCCGGATCCATCGGTAAAATCCTGGATGGCTTCGGCCTCAAGGCCCACCATGGCATCGCGGCTGCTCAGGCGCGGCTTGCGCAAGGTGCGCGCCGCCACCCAGACGATGCCGCCGAAGACCAGGGCCGAACCGGCGCCCATGCCGGCGATGACAGCCGTATTGATGCGGAACTCGGGCATGTCGCCCTCGAAGAGAATGACCGAACCGGCCACCACGGCGACAATACCGCCTATCCCGAGGATGCCGAAGGCCGGAACGAAAAGCTCCACTCCTATCAGCGCAAGGCCAAGCAGAATGAGCGCCAGCCCGGCATAATTCACGGGCAGGATCTGGAAGGCATACAGGGCCAGCAGAAGACAGATGCCTCCGATGACGCCGGGCACCATGGCGCCCGGATTGTAGCCTTCGAGGATGAGACCGTAGATGCCGACCATCAGCAGCATGTAGGCCAGGGTCGGGTTGGTGATGATGGCCAGCAGCTCGGTGCGCCAGTCCGTCTCGATCTCGACCACTGTCAGGCCAGCCGTATCAAGGGTTCGCGAGCCGTCTGCCATGCGCACCTCGCGCCCATTCATGGCCTCAAGAAGTTCGGGCAGGTCCGTGGCTATCAAATCGATGACGTTCTGCTCCAGCGCCTCGGACGAGGTCAGGCTGACGGCCTCGCGCACCGCGCGCTCGGCCCACCCGGCATTGCGTCCATGCCGTTCGGCCAGCCCCTTGATGTAGGCCACGGCGTCATTGACGACCTTGCGGCCCATGGCGTCGTCCGGCAGATTCTCGGGCTCCTCCGTCGCGTTGGCGCCCTCTGCGCCGTCCTTGTCCGCGTTCTTGCTCAAGGCATCCCGGGCACGCTCCCAGGCCGATGGGGACTTGTCGGAATCACCGCCCCCGATCTGAACCGGCGTGGCCGAACCGAGGTTGGTGGCCGGGGCCATGGCCGCGATGTGACTGGCGTACATGATGTACGTTCCGGCGCTGGCCGCACGGGACCCTGACGGCGCGACCCAGGTCGCCACCGGCACCTCGGAGGCCAGGATCTTGCGGATGATGTCGCGCATGGAAGCGTCGAGACCGCCGGGAGTGTTGAGACGCACCACAATCACCTCCGCGCCGTCCCGCTCCGCACGGGTTATGTTGCGCACGATGTGATCGCGGGTGGCGGGTCCGATGGCGTCGTCGATGGTCAGGACATAGGCTTTTTTTTGCCCCGTGTCCGCCCACGGCGTCAGAACAGAACCGACCAGCGCGACAAGAAGAATCGCCGCCAGCACGGCGCCTGAACGCAAGAGATTGGAGTGTATGTAATTGCGCATGCTTTACCGATAAGGCCATTTCGACTTGGATTCAAGGCTGAAGGTATTTTTTCCGTACGCCTGCGGAGCCGGTCACGCGGCACTTTGAGATTCAGACATTTTGAACTAACGAATTCAGGGCACACGACAATCATAATGAGGAGCAGCATGGGCAACCCGAAAACCGAGACAATCCGCCTGGCCGAAACCTACGCCGCCAAGGGCGACCCCGATGGATGGTTCGAGGAGTTCTATGACCGGGCAGGTGGTGACATCAGCCGAGTGTACTGGGCCGACCTGGAGCCCAATCCCCTGCTCCTCGACTGGGTCGACGCGCATCCCACTCCGGCAGGCAGGCGGGCCGTGGTCGTCGGTTGCGGGCTGGGCGACGACGCGGAGGCGCTGCGGGAGCGCGGCTACTCGGTCGTGGGCTTCGACATCTCCCCTTCGGCCATCGACATGTGCCGCAAGCGCTACCCGGACAGCCCCGTTGAATACGTCGTGGCCGACCTGTTCGACCTGCCCGCTTCGTGGCTGCGCGGCTTCGACCTTGTCTACGAGTGCAACACCATCCAGATCCTCACGGGGGCCAACCGGCTCAGGGCGCTGAGCGCCATCGCCGAACTGGTCGCACCCGACGGCGAGGTCATCGTCTCATGCCGCAGTCGCGCGAGCGATGACCACTCGCAAACCTTCCCCATCGCCCTGGACCGCCACGAAATCGACGGCTTCGTACGCGAGGGCCTGACCGAGACGCATTTCCTGGCCTACGACGACCACCAGGACCCACCCGTCCCGCATTTTTTCGCGGTGTACAGGCGTTTGGCCTGAGCATTTGGCGGCATGCCGCAAGTGGCCAGAGCGACCGGGCGCCACGAAAAGACGCTGTACAAGAGCCTGTCCAGCAAAGAAAATCCAAACCTCAAAACGCTGATGGACGTGGCCGAAGCCATGGGCATGCGCATCCCCCTGGTCCCGACGGACAAGCATTATGGGCACAATGCATGATTTTGCATGGATGAGTTTGAATCAACCGGCCAGACGGCAAGCACGGTTTCGGTCCTTTCCTCAAACGAAATAGCCCTGCAAGCCACGCCTTTGGCCTGTTCTTCGCGCTTAGCCATGGCATCCTGCCATGCAGGTTGTTGTGCTTAGGGCCGGTCTGATGTTCGTTACACCTGTCCGGGCCGCTTCTATTTCACCCGGCCATCATGGCCAGAATCAAACGCTGATCAATCCACCTTGCCTCTACAGAAACACCCGGTAATCAACCTTCAGGACTTCGGCCAGCTTGCGGGCGTTCTGCTTGCCGATGGGGCGCTTGCTGTTCTCCATCTCGGAGATATGGCGCCGGGGGATGCCAGCGGCCTTGGCAAGCTCTTCCTGGGTCATGTCCTCGCGGTAGCGTGCGCCCCGCAGCATGGATGCGGGCATTTCGGATTCCGGAGTATTGAAAACTTCCCGCCATGGGATGGCGTCCTCTGCCTCCTGGATCGAGAAGCCAAGGCCGCTCAGCGCCTTCTCCACGTCCGCCAGCCTGCTGGCCGGACCGGTGGCGCAAAGGGTCACGTTGTCAGTATGGGGCTTTCTCGTGCGTTCCAGCATATGTCACCTCAGTTCCGGACTTGCGCCCCGCATCATCCTTTTCGCAATGGCCTTTGTGTCCATCGGATGGCGCCCCTGCGATACCCTGTCAAAACCGCACACCATCCCCCTGGAAAAAAGGCCTGCGCCGTCCTCGTCCTAGTCTTCGCCTTCTCGTCCATCTTCGCGCCTTCCAGGCTTGATGCCAGCCCTTACCCTGAAACGGTCCTGCATACCATGGGCAGCACTCCCCATTGGCGGCCTCGGGCGTGGCAGATAACTTTCTTTAAGCCCAAAACAGTGGCCTCCAAGTCTCGATAATCGATATATTCTCCAACTTCGGGCTTTTCCATTTTGACCACGGTTGCCCCAAGACCGCTATAGGAGTCACCTCACGATGGAAATTGTTCGTCGCCTGTTCAATGGCGCTGAATGCAAATTCTGTCTTCTCCCGTCCTCTTTTCTCGCCATCGCCGTATCTCGGATCAATGTGCCCGACTTCAACCTTTCATGTGACAAATATATCTTGTGTCATACAGGAGTTATGCTCTAAAAACACCCGTGGATTTCCTGCCTGGCCGGCCTTTTTTCAACCTGTGCGGGCTGACTTGCTGCACCTCTTCATTTTGGGACATCATGTTCGAACAAGCATTCAAAAATATCGACGACGCACTCTGGAAAGAGAGCGGCTGCACGACGGAGCTCGATTACACGGAGCAGACATCCTGGCTCCTTTTTCTCAAATACCTCGACGCGCTGGAACAGGACAAGGCCACGGAAGCGGCCCTGGAAGGGCGGGAGTATTCGTTCATCCTCGACGAGTCCTATCGCTGGGAGGCGTGGGCCGCGCCCAAGAACGGGGGCGGCAAACTGGACCACAACAAGGCCATGACTGGGGATGATTTGGTCGATTTCGTGGACCGCAAGCTCTTCCTCTACCTGCACGGTTTCAAGCAGCGGGCCACCGGGCCGGACACCATCGAATACAAGATCGGCGAGATTTTCGGCGAGATCAAAAACAAGATCCGCAGCGGCTACACCCTGCGCGACATCATCGACCATGTGGACGAACTGCGTTTCGGCTCCCAGAACGAAAAGCACGAACTCTCGGCCCTATACGAAGAGAAGATCAAACGCATGGGCAACGCGGGCCGCAACGGCGGGGAATACTACACGCCGCGTCCGCTCATCCGGGCCATGATCCAGGTCACGCAGCCAAAGATCGGCGAGCGTATCTATGACGGCGCATGCGGTTCGGCAGGCTTTTTGTGCGAATCCTACGCCTATCTCTCGGCCAAGCCGGACCTGACCACGGACGATCTCAAAACTCTTCAGGAACGCACCTTCTACGGCAAGGAAAAGAAGTCCCTCGCCTACGTCATCGCCATCATGAACATGATCCTGCATGGCATCGAGGCCCCCAGCATCATCCATACCAACACCCTGAGCGAGAACCTGGCCGACATTCAGGATAAAGACCGTTTCGACGTGATCCTGGCCAACCCGCCCTTCGGTGGCAAGGAGCGCAAGGAAGTCCAGCAGAACTTTCCCATCCGCACGGGCGAGACGGCCTTCCTCTTCCTGCAGCATTTCATCAAGATGCTCAAAGCCGGAGGCCGGGCGGCCGTGGTCATCAAGAACACGTTTCTGTCCAACTCGGACAATGCCTCGGTGTCGTTGCGCAAACTCCTGCTGGAAAGCTGTGACCTGCATACGGTGCTCGATTGTCCTGGAGGCACGTTTCAAGGTGCGGGAGTAAAGACAGTGGTGCTCTTTTTTAAGAAAGGTCGCCCCACACGCAAAATTTGGTTCTACCAGCTCAACCCAGGTCGCAGCATGGGCAAAACTACGGCTTTGAACGATGCCGACCTGGTCGAGTTCGTAGAACTGCAGAAAAGCAGGGCCGACTCGCCCAAAAGTTGGAGCGTGGACGTTTCCCAGATTGGCCATGCAAGCGTTGACCTCTCAGTCAAGAATCCGAACAACGGCGAGGAAAAAAAGTACCGCAGCCCGCAGGAGCTCATGGACGAAATCGCGGCGCTGGATGCTGAGAGTGCGGAAGTGCTGGGCAAAATTCGGAAGCTGCTATGAGTGCCGATCAAAAGAATGGGAAACATGGGATGAATGTGATGGATGAAAAGCATGAAAAAACCGGGAACTGTAAAGCCCCTGGCTCCCATAATTCCCATATCTCCCATTCTGAGCCACCGTGGCCCAACACCCGGCCCATCATCCCCCCACGCGGCGATTACCAGACACTCCTCTCTTTTCAGAAAGCCGAGGTCATCTACGACATCACGTTCCGCTTCGCCCACAAGCACCTCAGCCGAGGCGACCGCACCGTGGACCAGATGATTCAGTCCGCGCGCTCCGGCAAGCAGAACATCCTTGAAGGCAGCAAGGCCGGGCTGACCTCAAAGGAATCCGAGATCAAACTTACCAATGTCGGACGGGCCAGCCTCGAAGAGCTGCTCGCCGACTATCGCGACTACCTCCGCGTGCGTGACCACGCCATTTGGGACAAGGACTCCAAAGAAGCGCAGTTCGTACGCCGCCTCGGCCGCAAGGTCCCGCACACCTTTGAACTTTACCGCGAATTTGTAGAGACCCGCCCGCCCAAAGTCATTGCCAACATTGCCATTTGCCTGATTCATCAGGCAAACTACCTGCTTGACCAGCAACTTTGCCGGCTGGAAAAGGATTTCCTGGAGCAAGGCGGCCTCCGCGAGCGGATGTTTCAAGCTAGACTCGCCCACCGCAACCAGCAACACAAGAAATGACCCAATGAAACAGCTCAACCCTATATTTTCCATACTTCCCAGACCTCCCATTCTTTCCAGCTGTCGTTCTGTGGTAAGTGCGGAAGTTCTGGGGAATTTCAAGGCGGTGCTATGACCAAGGGGTGGCAAACAAAAACACTTGGTGAAATCGCCGATGTAAAGGGAGGGAAGCGTGTTCCCAAAGGCTACAAATTACAGACTGAGCCAACAGATCATCCATATATTACGGTGTCGGACTTCACTGACGATGGCACAATCGACACGTCAAGACTGCGATATGTCAGCCAAGAAGTATTTGAGCAGATCAAACGCTACACAATATCCTCAAAGGATCTCTACCTGAGCATTGCGGGAACAATCGGAAAGACAGGCTATGTTCCTGACGAGTTGGATGGAGCGAATCTGACTGAGAATGCATGCAAGCTCGTTCTTCATCCTGGAACGAGCAGGGACTTCCTGTACTACTTTACAAAAAGCTCCGACTTCGCTGATCAGGCGGGAGCAAACACCCGAACTGCTGCACAACCCAAACTGGCACTAGAACGTTTGAAGACGATCAAACTTTGCATCCCTCCGCTCCCCGAACAGCAACGGATCGTCGCCATCCTTGACGACGCCTTTGCGGACCTCGCCACCGCCAAAACCAACGCCGAAAAGAACCTCCAAAACGCCCGCGCCCTCTTTGAAAGCCATCTCGATGCTGTCTTTAGTCAGAGGGAAGCGGGGTGGGAGGAGACAACTCTTGAAAAAATCCTCAATACGCAACCCCGAAACGGATGGTCCCCCCCTGCCGCCAATCATTCAGACACAGGCACTCCTGTGTTGACTCTCTCATCTGTCACGGGCTTTCAATTCCGGCCTGAAAAAATAAAATACACTTCTGCCCCCACTGACAATCATCGACATTACTGGGTTAATAATGGTGATTTCCTGATTACTCGAAGCAATACGCCAGAACTCGTTGGACATGTCGCGATCGCTTCTGGCATTGAGCAACCAACGATATACCCAGACCTAATCATGCGAATGAATCCAAATCCAGAAGAAATAATGACAGAGTTCCTTTTTTATCAGTTACGCACAGCGAAACTGCGATCAGAAATTACTTCACGGGCACATGGAGCAAATCCGACAATGAAAAAACTGAACAAAGAGGCGGTTCAGACACTCCCAATCTGTGTACCGACTCTGCCAACACAAAAGAGCATTTTAAATTCATTGAATCGCCTTGCCGACGAAACCGGACGCCTCGCCCGAATCTACGAGCAAAAACTTACTGCCCTTGGCGAACTGAAGCAATCCCTGCTGCATCAAGCCTTCAGCGGCCAACTCTGACAACCACACTTCGGAGCAACGAAACAATGGCCACCCAACGCTACTCAGTAACCCCTCATCCAATCGAAACGCTCCTGATCTGGGTCAAAACCGGCGAGATCGCCATCCCAGAAATTCAGCGTCCCTTTGTCTGGGAAGCGACCAAGGTCCGCAACCTGCTTGACTCCTTGTATCAGGGCTATCCGGTGGGCTATCTGATCGCTTGGCGCAATCCCAAGGTCAAACTGAAGGACGGTTCCATCTCCGTTGGCAAGCGCATCCTCATTGACGGCCAGCAGCGCGTCACGGCTCTCATGGCGTCCCTTCTAGGCCATGAAGTGCTGACGGACGACTACGAGACGCGGCAGATCCAGATCGCCTTCAATCCGCAAAATGAAACCTTCGAGGTCACCAACCCGGCCATACGCAAAAACTCGGTCTGGCTGCCGGATGTGGCGCAAGTCTTTGCCGCGAGCGCCAGCATTTTCCAGATGGTCGAGGCCTATTGTGCGGTCAATCCCGATGTCTCCAAAGACGACGTCTACAAGGTGATCGAAAAGCTGCGTGGCATCATTCACAACCATGTGGGCATCATCGAGTTGGCGGAAGATCTGGATATCGAGACTGTGACCGAAATCTTCATCCGCGTGAACTCGGCCGGCGCCCCACTCTCCCAGGCCGACTTTGCCATGTCCAAGATCGCGGTGAATGAGACCTACGGCGGCAACATGCTGCGCAAGGCCATCGACTATTTTTGCCATCTCGCCGTGGCCCCTGAGTTTCTTCCCAAGATCAAGAAGGGCGACAAATCCTTCGTTGAATCCGAATTCTTCGACAAGATGAAGTGGGTCGCCGACGTCAATGACGACATCTATGATCCGAACTACACCGATATGCTGCGCGTTGCCTTCACCTCGGAATTCGGACGCGGGAAACTGCAGGACCTCGTGGCGCTTCTCTCGGGGCGTAATTTCGAGACCAAGCAGTACGAGGAAGCCATTGCGGAAGAGTCGTTCGCAAAGCTCAAGAACGGCATTCACGCCTTCATCAACAAGACCCACTTCGACCGCATCGTCATGATCCTGCGGTCGGCGGGATTCATCGTCAGCAACCTGATCGGCAGTCAGAACGCCGTCAATTTCGCCTATATCCTCTATCTGCGCGGCCGCTCGGAGAAAGTGCCCGCCGACGATCTTGAACGCCTGGTGCGCCGCTGGTTCGTCATGTCCATGTTGAGCAAGCGATACAGCAGCGCCCCGGAATCGACCATCGACTTCGATATCCGTCAGATCGATAACAGAGGTGTCGTTGCGTATGCGGATGCGGTGGTTCCCAACGAACTGCCGGACAGTTTCTGGACAGGCATGCTGCCGCAGTTCCTTGATACGTCCTCAAGCATCAGCCCCTATTTTCGCTGCTATCAGGCTGCGCAGATCAAACTTGGCGACCGGGGCTTTCTGTCCCGTGACATCACTGTGGCGGACCTGCTTCTGAACCGGGCCGACGTACATCACGTATTTCCCAAAAAACACCTCAAGGATGCAGGATTGTCGCGCGGGAGTTACAACCAGATCGCCAACTTCGTGATCGCCCAGAGCGAGATCAACATCGCGATCGGCGCCAAGGCCCCTGCCGTCTATTTTACGGAACTGGTCGACCAGGTCCAGGGCGGCACGAAGAAATACGGAGGCATCACGGACAAGGACGATCTGCATGCAAATCTGCGCATGAACTGCATTCCGGACGGCCTGCTCACAGGCGCAATCACGGAATACAGTGATTTTCTCGAAGAACGGCGCAAGTTGATGGCCTTGAAAATGAAAGACTGGTTCGAGGTGTTGTGATGATTTAGTACAGAGACATTGCCTTGATCGAGGAGCTTCGCGCTCAGACCGACGAATTGACCTTGATGGAGTTCAAGAGAGACAGCGATGACCCGGAGATAATCGACAATCACTACGCATTAAATCCCTAGGTACTCGATATATGTTTCGCTGAAATAATACTATTTTAAGGAAATTTTCATGGAAAAAGATTCGTACATAGGAATAGGATTCATTATTTTTGGACTATTTATTGGCGGCGTTGGAGTGGCTACAGCAGGAGTTGGAATCGGTATACCAGTCATCCCAATAGGTATTTATCTCGTATGGAGAGGATTTTCGCGAAAAAGACTCACAGGCAATCAAAATGATCCTTTTGTATTTGAAAAATCTTCACAAGGAAAGATTGGGATTGGAATACTATTAATTATAATCGGCATTGCTACAAGTGCACTGGTTATAGGAATACCCATAGCATTGTATGGTGTATATTTGATCTACACAGCATTAAAAGCAAGTAAGTTACCCCTCTTTCGCCAATAAATCGACTAGCATTATCAGCATCCTAAGTGGGTAAAATCAGCACACTAGCGAGACCCAAATGAACGAAGCCGAAACCCGCCTCCTGCACATCGACCCGGCCCTCAAGGCCGCCGGCTGGGGTGTGGTCGAAGGCAGTCGCATCCGACCCGAGTATCCCATCACATTGGGCCGAATCCAGGGTGCGGGGCGGCGGGCAAGGGCTCTCACGGCCGATTACGTTCTGGAGTATCGCAATACCAAGCTGGCCATCGTGGAGGCCAAGGCTTGGGACAAACCACTGACCGAAGGGCTGGCCCAAGCCAAGGACTACGCCGGTAAGCTGGCCGTCCGTTTCACGTATTCCACCAACGGACAGGGCATCTATGCCGTAGACATGGAGTCGGGCAGCGAAGCAGAAATATCCGCCTATCCCACGCCTGAAGAGCTCTGGGGGCGGACCTTTGCCGTACAAAACCTCTGGCGGGACCGCTTTAAGGCCGTGCCCTTCGAGGACCGGAGCGGGTATTTTCAGGGTCGGTATTATCAGGACATCGCCGTTGAGCGGGTTCTGACCGCCATGGCCGACGGGCGGGACCGCATCTTGCTGACGCTGGCCACAGGCACTGGCAAAACCTTCATCGCCTTTCAGATCGTCTGGAAGCTCTTCCACAGCCGCTGGAATTTGCAGGATTGGCGGCGGGATGAAAAACCGAGCCGAAGACCGCGCATCCTGTTTCTGGCCGACCGCAACATTCTGGCGGATCAGGCCTACAACGCCTTTTCCGCCTTTGCCGAAGACGCCTTGGTGCGCATCGCGCCGGATGAGATCAGAAAGAAAGGCAAGGTGCCCAAGAACGGCAGCATCTTCTTCACCATCTTCCAGACCTTCATGTGCGGGCCGCCTACAGACGGAGAGCTGAGCCCCTATTTTGGGGATTATCCTCCCGATTTCTTCGATTTCATCGTCATCGACGAATGTCATCGCGGCGGCGCCAAGGACGAAAGCAGATGGCGCGGCATCCTGGAATACTTCGCCCCGGCCGTGCAACTTGGCTTGACGGCTACTCCCAAGAGGGACGTCAACGCCGACACCTACGCCTATTTCGGAGATCCGGTCTTCATCTATTCGCTGAAAGACGGCATCAACGACGGATTCCTTACGCCGTTCCGCGTCAAACAGATCGCCACCACTTTGGACGAATATGTCTACACGTCCGACGACATGCTGATCGAAGGCGAAATCGAAGACGGAAAGATTTACGGTGAGGCGGATTTCAACCGCATCATCGAAATCAGGGCGCGGGAGAAGAAACGGGTCGAAATATTCATGGCCCTCATTGACCAGCGTGAGAAGACTCTGGTTTTTTGCGCGAACCAGGATCACGCCCGGGCTGTGCGTGATCTGGTCAACCAGCTCAAATCCTACGGGGACCCAAACTATTGCCAACGCGTCACGGCCGATGACGGGATGCTTGGTGAACAGCATCTGCGAGCCTTTCAGGACAACGAAAAGACCATTCCCACGGTTCTGACCACATCGCAAAAATTGTCCACCGGCGTGGATGCCCGCAACATCCGTAACATCGTGCTCATGCGGCCCATCAATTCCATGATCGAGTTCAAGCAGATCATCGGACGCGGCACGCGCCTGTACGACGGCAAGGAATATTTTACGATTTACGATTTCGTGGAGGCCCATCACCACTTCAACGATAAGGAATGGGACGGCGAACCCGTAGAACCGGAAGCGTGTGATGTCTGCGGCAAATACCCATGTGTCTGCATCAAGGAGCCCCCGGCCCCGTGTCTGATATGCGGCGAGCAACCATGCGTCTGCCCCAAGCCGCTCTGTCCGGAATGCGGCCAACAGCCATGCGTATGTCCCAAGCAGCCATGCCCCAAATGCGGGTACAATCCCTGCCAATGCGTCAAAAGGGCCAAGATTAAACTATCCGACGGCAAGGAACGCACCATCCAACACATGGTGGCCACAAGCTTCTGGCATCCGGATGGAACGCCAATGTCCGCCGCGCAGTTCATGGAAGCGCTGTTCGGAAGATTGCCGGAATTCTTCCAGGACGAAGACGAACTGCGCAGCATCTGGAGCGTTCCGTATACCCGTCGCAGGCTCTTGGACGGTCTGGCGGAAAAAGGCTTTGGCAGGGAACAGTTAGCTGAAATGCAAAAGATCATCGACGCAGAAAAAAGCGACATTTTCGACGTGCTGGCTCATGTAGCCTACGCCGATGTACCCCTGACCCGAGAAGAAAGAGCGGCCAGGGCCAGGATCAGTATCCAGCAGTATTTCAACAGCAAACAGCAGGCCTTCCTGGACTTTGTCCTGGGCCACTACGTGAATGTCGGCGTGGAAGAACTGGACCAGACAAAGCTGACCCCTCTCTTGCGACTGCGCTACGGGAACTCGCTGAAGGATGCCATGGCCGATCTGGGCAAGGCGGAAGAGATCAACAAAATCTTTGTCGGGTTTCAGAGGTACTTGTATCAAACCGGACTGAGCGCCTGAAAAGAGACGCATCCGGCTTAAGCGTGCTTTGTGATGTGAATTCTTGGTCCTGAATGACGTCTTGAGGAATTTGGAGAAAGTGACGTTCCAGATGAATCGGGTAGGAGGCGGGGTCACCCCCGCCGTCCTCCCACACCACCGTGCGTACGGTTCCGTACACGGCGGTTCATGTAACACATTGAAGTTTACGGTAGTGATCAAGCAGTGACACGAGTCCTAATTTGTCGAAGTACTTCCTGGGTAAGGCCTCGTTCATGTGCGAGGCCCCCGAGTTCCACCACGGTCCATGCCCGTTGGTGGCGGACTTCCACGACCGTTCTTCGCTCAGCCCCCTCTGCATCAGTTTCCCGGCCCGTGTATATGACCTCTTCCACTGACGCCAAAGGATCAAACGCAGACGACGTCGTACCCACCCATCAAGTTCCTCGAACACGTTCTTCACTTCGGCCAGCTTGAAGTAGTTCACCCAGCCACGCAGCTTCAGCGAGAGTAAGTCAATCACCTTTTGCAGGGATCGACCGCGCCCCTTGCGGCATTCTTCGCGTACCGAGTCTTTCAACCGGGCGACCACCGCAGGAGCCACTTTCAGCCGTGGTTGTTTGTGAAACGTCATGCTGTACCCAAGGAACTTTCGGTTCCAGGGCCGGTCCACCGCGCTCTTGGCGGCGTTCACCTGAAGCTTCAGTCGGGTTTGCAGATACCGACTGACCGAGGCCATGACGCGCTCCCCCGAGCGGCGGGTGCGCACATAGATGTTGCAGTCATCCGCGTACCGGCAGAACGCATGACCTCGGCGTTCGAGTTCCTTGTCCAGATCGTCCAGCAGGATGTTCGACAGGAGCGGAGAAAGGGGACCCCCTTGCGGAGTTCCTTCCGATCGCTGGCTACACATTCCGCCCGTCATCAGCCCCGCTTGCAGGAACCGGCGGATAAGGCCAAGCACCCGCTTGTCCCCGACCTTGCGCCTCACACGTGCCATAAGCACATCATGGTTCACCCGGTCGAAGAACTTCTCCAGATCCATGTCCACCACGAATCGTTTGCCGGCGGCGACATGCTCCCGTGCCCTCAGCACGGCCTGATGCGCGCTTCTACCGGGACGGAACCCGTAGCTTGAATCGGAGAAGCCGGGATTGAAGATCGGCGTGAGCACCTGGTGCAGCGCCTGTTGGACCAGACGGTCCATGGCCGTAGGGATGCCCAGTTGCCGGGTACCGCCTCCAGGCTTGGGGATCTCGACCCCCAGGACCGGTTGCGGTTCGTAGCTCCCGTCCAGAAGTGACTTCTCGATATGAGGACCGTAATACCCCCAAACATCCTCGACACGCATGCCGTCGACGCCGGGGACACCCTTGTTGCTGCGCACGCGCTTGGCCGCCGTGCGCATGTTCTCGCGTTCGACCACCGCTTCCATCACGTCCATAGCCTTCGGCCAGGAGAGCCCCATCCTTCCCGTGACCCCATACGCACCACGCACCTGCTCTCGGGGATTCCGTCCCCTACCCTCGGTCATGGCGGCAGAATGTCTCTGCCCTTCTGCGCTACTGCTGGTCATCGAAATTCCGGCTCCTGCCCCATGTTACATGTTTGGTCCTTCAGTCCGGTCGAGGGACCTACTATGACCTCTGCTGACTTCTGGGCGCTCATCCCCGCGCCTCTCGACGCCGGTAGCACATGGCAAACGCCCAGATCTCCCCGGGTAATGCACACCCACCTTCCCCCTTATGCCCGCCGCATTTACGTCCGCGCCTTCCGTACAGGTACTGGACTTTGAAGATAATTGCCTTCTCATCCGACGCGACCGCCTCACATGCGATTTCTGTTCGTCGAGCCAGGGTTTTGCCTGCGGCTTCCTTCAGATTCCACCTCGCGGTGGACACCCTTGCCGTCCGGCTAACGCTTCCCCCTGTCGGGTGCGTAGAGGACTTTCACCTCCAAGTGAGTGCGCCCTGCCGGGCGCACAATAAAAAAGGTCCACGAATCTTTAAATTCGCGGACCTTTGTCATTCCTGGTACGGAGGCGAGACTCGAACTCGCAAGGGGTTGCCCCCGGAGGATTTTGAGCCTACACGAATTTTGATCATAACCATTTAGTTTTATAGTTAGTTTTCAAAGTTCGCTGGGATATGACTGGGATTTGTCTTTAATTGACTTGGTTAAAAACAATGCTTTTATTAGCCCACATTGAAACTTCCTCAAGCTTGGTAATTGCCAGAGAGCGCTCACGACTTGGATTAAGTGAAAGCAGAATGTCGTTAAGCTCCTTGCATTTGTCCCTTACGATTGTTATTTGCTCCACCGACAAATCAGTCGGCTTCACATAAACAAATGGATTTTTGTCTTCCATATAATTATGTTTATGGCAGCTTATTTGCTGCTTAATTTTATTTTACAATAAATTATAGGAGAGCGGAAGTGGATAACTCATTTTGGCAGATAATTAGTATATGCTCTAATGTTGCTGCAATTATTGCTTCACCGCTTGTCGCTTTATACATAGCAGACAGAATTAATAAATCAAATCAAGAAAGAGAAAGAAAAATAAACATCTTTCGTCAGCTAATGGCTACTAGACATCAAATACTTGGAAAGCAGCACGTTGAAGCGCTTAACATGATCCATTTTGAATTTTCTCAAGAAAAAAATGAAGAGAGAGACGTGTATGAAGCGTGGAAAGAATTGCACGATCATTTCAGCGATATTAATAATTTTGGTGAAAGAACAGAAATAACAGCACCAGAAAGGGAAAGACTACACTTAGACCTTCTTTCGAAAATGGCTAAATGTCTTGGCTATAAGTTTGACAGAGTCATTATAAACAAGGGCCATTACTATCCTGAATATTTAAGTCAAGTCGATGCAGACCTTTCTATGATCAGAAAAGGGCTAACTCGAATTTTTTCATTTGACACGCCATTATTTCCTGTTTGGATTTCAAATCTGCATCCACCTGAAACAAACGACACTCAAAAAGAAACCTTATCTGACTAAGTTTTTAATCAAACGCAGTGGACTTTATGGGCTTTGGCTGGGATTTACTGGAAAAATGCTGTTTTCGTATCGTTCTGATACAAAAGAAAAACCCGATAAACTTTCCTTGTTGGATAATTTATCGGGTAATTTCAAGGTCTTATGGTACCGGAGGCGAGACTCGAACTCGCAAGGGGTTGCCCCCGGAGGATTTTGAGTCCTCTGCGTCTACCATTCCACCACTCCGGCGTGAGGAGTCGTTCTTATTGAAGCCGATGTTCAAAGTCAACCGGATTCTTGATAAAAATCCATGTCCGCGAGCTTTGACCATGCGGGGCTCTTGTGGCAGGTAAGGCCGGTTGAACCTCGCAAGCCCAAGGATGCCCCAATGCTAAGTGAAAAATTCCTGAACGAATTCGAAGAATACCTGACCTCCGGCCAACTGGAGGAGGATTACGGCTATTCCGCCGAGGATCGCAAGATCGAGATTCTTGAATACCTCGAACGCTTCATGGACCTGGCCGAGGAGGTCGACAAGGTTGCGACGCGCCTGCTCATGCCCCATCTCTCAGAAGTCATGCCCCCCAAGGGCGAATAGCCGGAAATAACGTTTCTTCCCGGCCACCGGATACTCCCGAACCAGCTCCAGGCTGTAGCCTTCCACCGTGTCGGTGGACGACTCGTTGCTCATCACCAGCACCCGTCCCTGCGGGGCAAGGCAGCTTTTGACCTCGGCGAGGAGTTTCCGCCATGGCATGAAGGCCCGACTGACAATGAGATCCGCCGCGCGCCGCGCCGGGGGCAGGGCCTCCATGCGGGCGCAAATGACCTTGGTCAGCGGCAGTTTCATGTGTGCAACGGCCTGTTCCATGAAGATGGCGCGTTTTTGCCGTGGCTCCACCAGATAATATTCGCCCGACTGCCAGAAGACGCGCAGCGGGATGCCCGGCAGACCTGCTCCCGCTCCCAGATCCAAGGTCTGGGTGGGCTGGGTCCCCAAAGTGTACAGCAGATCGGCCAGATGCCAGGAGTCCTGGATCAGGGTGTCCAGGATCTCGGTCCAGGTCGAGGGGCCGACCAGGTTCATGCGGGCGTTCCACTTGACGAGCAGGCCAAGATAGACGCTCAAAAGGCGAGCCTGGTCATCGGTCAGGACCCGCCCCAGGCCTTTGGCCCTGGCGGCGACTTCACGGGCTTCGGGATGAGAATTCATATGCATTCCTTGTACACGGCAGGGATGGGGTGCGCGAGGCGGCACTTTTCAGGAGCCGCTTCAAGGGACACTGCCCGGAAGGCGCGGCCCCGGGGGATTTTCCCTTTACCTGCGTGGGGGCTGCGGATACAAGCAGCTCAGTTTTTGATTGGAGGAACAATGAGTACACAGAGCATCATTTTTCCCGGACAGGGCTCGCAAGAGCCTGGAATGGGCCGGGATCTGGCGGAACACTGGTCCGAGGCCATGGACTTGTGGAAAAAAGCCGAACGCCTGAGCGGCCTGCCGCTGCGCGAAATATATTGGGACGGCGACGAAAACGCCATGGCGGTGACGCGGAATCTGCAACCCGCCCTGACTGTTGTCAACATGAACCTGTGGTGTTTTCTGGCCGAAAAGCTGAGCCCCGCCGGAGTCGCCGGGCACAGCCTGGGTGAATTCGCGGCCCTGTTCGCGGCCCGGGTCCTGTCCGTCGACGAGATTCTGGAACTGGTCTGCCTGCGTGGCAAGCTCATGGACGAGGCCACGAACCAGGACGGACGCATGGCCGCCATCCTGAAGCTCAAGCAGGCCGTGGTCGAGGAACTGGTCGCGGCAGCCGCCAGCCTGACCGGACAGGAAATCCGCATCGCCAACTACAACACCCCGGGCCAGTTCGTGATCAGCGGACACGCCCAGGCCGTGGACCATGTCTGCGCGAACGCCAAGCCCCACAAGGGCCGGGCCCTGGTGCTGCCGGTCAGCAACGCCTTCCACTCCCCGTACATGAGCGAAGCCGGAGACGAACTGGCCAAATTCATGGACAGGCTGGATTGGCACGACCCGAAAATCCCGGTCTATCTGAACGTCACGGCCAGACCCGAAGCGGACGCGCGGGTCCTGAAAGAAACCGTGAAGCGCCAGATGACCTCTTCCGTGCACTGGACCCAGACCATCGAGAACCAGTATGCCGACGGCATGCGCTCCTTTGTGGAGCTGGGTCCCAAGGGCGCCCTGTCGCGCATGGTTTCGCAGATACTTAAAGACCGGGACGGGGTCGAAACCCTGTCCATCAGCACTCTTGAACAAGCCGCTAGCCTTTGAGGAGATTCTGGCATGAAAGCCAAAAACTATATTCTTGAAAAATTGACCGCACTCATGGCCGCCAAGGGCGCAGCCCTGCCTGCCAAGACCACCATCGAAGCCCCCAAGAGCGAGCAGCACGGCGACATGGCCACCAACATCGCCATGGTCATGCCCCGGGAGAAGGGGCAGAATCCCCGCGCCGCGGCCGAAGAGCTCAAAGCGGAGCTGCTGGCCATGTGCCCCGAGATCGAGGACATCGAGATCGCCGGGCCGGGCTTCATCAATTTCACCTTCAAGCCCGTCTTCTGGCAGGAAGTGGCGCTGGCGGCGCTCGAAGGCAACGAAGATTTCGGACGGATCAATATCGGCCAGGGTCGCAAGGTGCAGGTCGAATACGTGTCCGCCAACCCCACCGGCCCGCTGCATATCGGGCACGGACGCGGCGCGGCCGTGGGCGACAGCCTGACCCGCATCCTGCGCTTCACCGGACATGAGGTCGAGACCGAGTACTATCTCAATGATGCCGGCCGCCAGATGCGCCTGTTGGGTCTGGCCGTGTGGGTGCGCTACCAGCAGGCCTGCGGCATCGAGATCCCCTTCCCCGAAGATTGCTACCGGGGCGATTACATTAGGGACATCTCGAACGCGTTGCTGGCCGAACGCGGCAAGGCCCTCCTGGACCTGCCCGAGGAAGAAGCGCTGGACCTCTGCTATGAGCGCGGCATGACGGACATCCTGAACGGCATCAAGCAGGACCTCATCGATTTTCGCGTCGAACATCAGCACTGGTTCTCGGAAAAGAGCCTGGTAGACGGCGGCCAGGTCGAGGCATCGCTGAATCGTCTTCTGGCCGAGGGCCGGGCCTATGAAAAAGACGGCGCCCTGTGGTTCAGATCCACCGATCACGGCGATGACAAGGACCGCGTCCTCAGAAAGTCCGACGGCCTTTTGACCTATTTCGCCTCCGACATCGCCTACCACGACAACAAGATCGCGCGCGGCTTCGACATGATGGTCGACATCTGGGGCGCGGACCATCACGGCTACGTGCCGCGCATGAAGGCGGCCATCGAGGCTCTCGGCAAGGACCGCGAATCCCTTCAGGTCATCCTGGTGCAGCTTGTGAACCTGATCCAGGGCGGCGAACAGATCGCCATGTCAACCCGCGCCGGCAAGTTCGAGACCTTGGCCGATGTCTGCGCCGAGGTGGGCGTGGATGCAGCGCGTTTCATCTTCCTGTCGCGCAAGAGCGATTCGCACCTGGACTTCGACCTGGACGTGGTCAAGCAGCAGTCCATGGACAACCCGGTCTACTACGTCCAGTACGCCCATGCCCGCATCAGCTCGCTCATGCGCAAGGCCGAGGAACAGGGCGTGGCCCTGCCCGAGCCGTCCGGCGCGCTCATGGCCCTCTTGACCACGCCCGAGGACAAGGCGCTGTTCAAGGCCCTCGACGCCTTCGAGGACACCCTCGAACTTGCGGCCCGAACCCTCTCGCCGCATCATGTCAGCTATTACTTGATGGAACTTGCAGGGCTGCTGCACCGCTATTACACTGTGCATCACATTCTGTCCGGAGATGACCATGCACTCTTGCAGGCCCGCATCCTTCTCTTCCGGGCCGTGGCCGGAGTGCTCAAGGCCGGTCTTGATCTGCTTGGAGTAAGCGCGCCCGAGCGCATGTAGCCCGATCGGACTCACGGAACCATGATCACACGCAAATCAAGCACCACCAAAAAAAAGGACAAGAACAAGCTCAGCTTTCATCTGGGCCTGTCGGGGTTCCTGTCCCTGGCCGTGCTCGTGGTTATCGGCATGGCCTGGTCGTTCATTCTCGGCGTCATCGTTGGGCGTGGCTACCAGCCTGAAAAGATGGCCATGGAAATGGCCCAAAAGGTTCTCCCCGAAGACTTCCCCCTGCTGACCGAAAAGAACGAGGAAGTTCTGAAGGGAGAGGAGCTCGAATTCTTCGACAAGCTGAAGCAGGGACCCACTTCCGTGGCCCCGGCTCCGGCCCCGCAAGCCAAGGCTCCGACGCCTCCGCAGCCCAAGCCTCAGGCCGCCCCCGCGCCCAAGCCGGAGCAGTCGCCCATTGAGGCGGCCCTGCAATCCGCTGCCGCCGTGGTCGGTCAGAGCCCTTCGGCAGTGGCAAAACCAGCCAAGGAAGAGGTCTTTGTCTTCAACTATCAGGTCGCGGCCCTTGCTTCCATGGAGCAGGCCCAGACCTTCCTGAAAAAGCTCGATCCCGCGAAATTCAAGACATCCGTGGTCACGGCCACCCACGAGGGCAAGACCTGGTACCGGGTCTACGTGCATCATCAGGGCACCGTGGATTCGGCCCTGGCCCTGAAGGAACAGCTCAAGGGCAGCGGCATCGGCGGCGTTCTGCTGCGCTCCCGCACCCCGCTCTGATCCCGCGCCTTGCCACGGCCCCAGGGCATACCATCCTCTTTGACGGAGACAACAATGCATCACGAATTCTTTGACCTCGGCCCCCGGCAGGGACGAAACATCCACGTACTGCCCGTTCCTTACGAAGGCACGGTCAGCTACGGCACGGGCACGCGCCTGGGTCCGGAGGCCCTGTTCCGGGCCAGCGTGCAGATAGAATCCTATGATGCGGAGCTGGACCTCGATCTGACCGATCTGGCCCACTTCACCCCGCTGCCCGTGATCCATCCCCCGGCCACCGGCCCCGAAGGACTGCATCAGGCCATACGCGAACAGCTCGCGGAACTCGACGCGGCCAAGGATTTCGTCCTGACGCTGGGCGGCGAGCACTCGGTGCCCCTGCCCCTTTTCGAATTCTACCACGCGGCCCATCCCGATCTGGTCCTGCTGCACATCGACGCCCACGCCGATCTGCGCGCAACCTACGAGGACAGCCCGTATTCCCACGCCTGCATCATGGCCCGGGCCCGGCAAATGGGCATCCCCCTGGCCCAGATCGGCATCCGCTCCCTGTGCCGGGAGCAACGGGACTACATGCGCGCGCAGAACCCGGCGGAGCTCATGACCCTCTTCGCCTGGGACCTGCCCGCTCCCGGCGAGGCGGCCGAACGCATCCGGGCCTTTGTCGGAAACAGGCCCATGTACATCTCCTTCGACGTTGACGGCATGGACCCAAGCGTCATTCCCGGCACCGGCACGCCCGAGCCCGGAGGCATTTCCTACGCCTGGATGACCCGCTTCTGGAAGGAGCTGTGGCTCGACGGGCTGGGCCCGAAGCTGGTCGGCATGGACATGTGCGAACTCGCGCCCATCCACGGCTCTCAGGCTTCGGAAACGGCCGCCGTCAAACTCATCCAGCGCATCCTGACCGCCTGGCTCGGACTCGCCTAGATATGAACAGCGTGGGCGATCTGCTGACCCTCACGGTCGAAAAACTACTCTGGCGCGGACGTGGGCTGGCCCGTCTGGACTCCGGACAGGTGGTCATGATCGAACCCGGGGTGCTCCCGGACGAGGTCGTGAGCGTGCGCGTGACCAAGGCCGCCAAGGATTTCCTGCAGGCCGAGGCCGTGAGAATCCTAACCCCCTCGCCCCTGCGCGGAGTTCATCCCTGCCCTCACGCAGCGGACTGCGGCGGATCGCGCTTCGGCATGGTCGCCCCGGAAACAGGCACCCAGCTCAAAGCGGACATCCTGCGCGACGCCCTGCCCCGCGCCCTTGGCCGGGATCATGGCCTGCGCATCCCCGAGCTGCGCGTCGTGCCCAGTCCTGGGGGCTGGCGCTACCGCCTGCGCGGCCAGATCCATGTCCGCTCGGGCCGTCCCCACGCCATGGGACACGCCAGCAACGACCTTGTGCCCCTGACCGACTGCCTGCTCCTGTGCGAACCTCTGGCCAAGGCCATGCCCGGCCTTGCGAAAACCCTGCCGGACGGCCGCTTCACCATCGCGGCCAGCCCGGACACAGGGCAGACCGCAACGGAACAGGACGACGTGCTGCTGCCCTTTTCCTTTCCCGAGTTCGGCCTGACCCTGCAACTGCCGCCCAGTACGTTCTTCCAGGCCAACTGGGCACTGAACCAGCAGTTGGTGCGCAGCACCGTGGACGCCCTGGACGGCTTCGAGCGCGTCGCCGACCTCTTCTGCGGAGCGGGAAACTTCGCCCTGCCCCTGGCCAGCCGTGGCAAGACCGTGCTGGCAGTTGAAGGCTCCCTCCCGGCCGTGACCACCGGCACGCGCAACGCCGAGCGCCTGAACCTTGACTCCGTCACCTTCCGCGACGCGAATCTGGCGCGGCCCGCCGCCTGGAAGATGGTTGGCGACTTCGCCCCCCGCGCCGCCATCCTGGACCCGCCCCGCACCGGAGCCAAGGGCATCGGCAGCACCCTGCTCGGCATGCAGGGCCTTGAACGCCTGGCCTGGGTCTCCTGCGACGTGGTCAACACCATCCGCGACGCAAAACCGCTGCTTGCAGCCGGCTGGCGCATATCCTCCCTGACTCTCTTCGACATGTTCCCCGGCACCTGGCACATGGAAGTGCTCATGATCCTGGACCGTCCCTGAGATCCTCGCACCGCCCCGGCCTGCGAGACTTGCGCCAATACGCGGAGAACTGTAGGACATCCTTCACACTTCACAGCCGACGGGGGGCACATGATTGAAGAGGGGATAAACAGGCTCTGGCTCAAGCACTACGATCAGGAAGTCAGTCCGAACCTGGACTACGAAACCGTTCCGCTTTTTGAAATTCTGGAGAATGCGGCGGCCAGCTATCCGGACCGCCAGGCCATCATCTTCAACAACTGGAGCGTGAGCTACAAAAAGCTCAAGCGCCTCGTGGATCTTGCCGCCGCCAACCTGAAGAAGGTCGGGGTCAAGGCCGGTGAACGGGTGGCCATCATGCTGCCCAACTGCCCGCAGACGGTCATCAGTTACTGGGCCTGCCTCAAGATCGGGGCCGTGGTGGTCATGACCAACCCGCTCTATATGGAAAAGGAGCTGCTCCACCACTTCAACGATTCCGAAGCCAAGACACTCATCACCCTGAACCTGCTCTGGAAACGCGTGGACGCCCTGCGCTCGAAGCTGCATCTGCGACGCATCTTTGTGACCTCCATCGCCGACTGCCTGAATTTTCCGCTGAACACGCTCTACACCATCAAATCCAGACGCGAATACAAGCTCGAACCCATCCCTTTCGACAATTCGCACGTGCTGCCCTGGAAAGGCCTGCTGAAAAGGGCGACCATCGAAGCGCCGCATCCGGTCGATCCGGTCACGGACCTGGCCGCGTTGCAGTACACCGGAGGCACCACGGGCGTGTCCAAAGGCGTCATGCTGACCCACGCCAACCTCGGCTACAACGCCCAGCAGGCCCGGGCCATCCTGCATAGCATCAAGGACTCGGGCGAGGTCATGCTCGGCCTGTTGCCCTTTTTTCATATTTATGGGCTGACCGTCTGCGTCAATTTCGGCACCCTCATCGGCGCGACGCTGGTGCCCATGGCCAAGTTCGTACCCCTGGACGTGCTCAAGACCATCCATAAGAAAAGGCCGACCATCTTTCCCTGCGCGCCTTCGATCTTCATCGCCCTGCTCCAGCAGAAAAACCTGCACAAATACGACCTGTCCTCGGTGCGCTACTGCATCTCCGGCTCCGCGCCCATGCCCGTGCCGGTCATGGAAAAATTCAACACCCTGAGCAACGGGGCCAACATCATCGAAGGCTTCGGACTGACTGAGGCGTCCCCCATCACGCACCTGAACCCCCTGCGCGGCAACAGCAAGAACGGCTCCATCGGCCTGCCCTTTCCGGACACCGACGCCGCCATCGTTGACATGGAGGTTGGCTCCCTGCCCCTGCCCGTGGGCAAGATCGGCGAGCTCGTCATACGCGGCCCGCAGGTCATGCGGGGCTACTGGAAACGTCCCGACGAGACGGCCAGCGTACTGCGCAACGGCTGGCTCTATACCGGCGACATCGCCTACATGGACGAGGAAGGCTATTTCTTCATCGTCGACCGCAAGAAGGATCTGATCATCACCGGCGGATACAACGTCTATCCGCGCGAGATCGATGAGGTCCTGCACGAGCACCCGGCCATCAAGGAGGCGGTCAGCGTCGGCATCACGCACAGAACCCGTGGCGAGATCATCAAGGCCTACATCGTGCTGCACGAAGGCCAGACCCTGACCAAGGCCGAAATTATCGCCTTCTGTAAGGAAAAACTGGCCAACTTCAAGGTCCCGAAACAGGTCGAATTCCGGGACGAGCTGCCCAAGAGCATTGTCGGCAAGGTTCTGCGCCGGGTCATCCGCGAAGAGGAAGACCGCAAGGCCCACGACCACTGCGAGTGCAACGGGAACAACGACGACATCGAAACAAACGAGGATGAAAAGGATCAATAGCGCCCTGTAAAGCATCGCCCGGCGGCTCTTGACACCCTCCGGCCCGGTACTTAGTTTACCCTCTTCAAAGGGGAGTAGCTAGCGGTTCCCGGGCCATCCCGGCAACCGACCCGTGGTTCGTCAGTACGGCTTCAAGGCCCGGCCCCGGGAATCCGACACAGTTCGAGATCAGCCAGACCTTTATCCACATGAACACGGGTAAAGGTCTTTTTCTTTACCCCGGATTTAAACGGAGAAAAAAAATGAACCTGCTCAAGACCACGTTTCTCTTGACCCTGCTGACGTTGCTGCTTGTCGCCATGGGCGGCGCCATCGGCGGCAAGTCCGGGATGATGATCGCCTTTCTCATTGCCGGCGGCATGAACTTCTTTGCCTACTGGAATTCGGACAAGATCGTCCTCAAGATGTACAAGGCCCGCGAAGTGACCCGTGCCGACAGCCCGGATTTCTACGGCATCGTGGAAAACCTGGCGCGCAAGGCGAACCTGCCCATGCCCAAGGTCTACGTCATCCCCTCGGACAGCCCCAACGCCTTCGCCACCGGGCGCAATCCGCAAAATGCCGCCGTGGCCGCCACCACGGGCATCATGCGCATCCTCTCGCGCGAGGAGCTTGAAGGGGTCATGGCCCACGAACTGACTCACGTCATGAACCGCGACACCCTCATCGCGACCATCGCCGCGACCATCGCCGGAGCCATCTCCATGCTCGGCAGCATGCTCCAGTGGGCGGCCATCTTCGGCATGGGACGCGGCGACGACAAGGAAGGCGGCGGCAGCGTGCTCGGCAGCCTGGCCATGGCCATCATCGCTCCCATCGCGGCCATGCTCATTCAGATGGCCGTGTCCCGCTCGCGTGAATTCATGGCTGACGAAGGCGGCGCGAAAATGTGCGGCAACCCCAAGGCCCTGGCCCGAGCACTGGTGAAGCTGCAGCAGTCCGCATCCGGCGCGCCCATGCAGGAAGCAACCCAGGCCACCTCGCACATGTTCATCGTCAATCCGCTCACGGCGTCCAAGATGGCCAGCCTCTTTTCCACCCATCCCGCGACCGAGGACCGGGTAGCCCGCCTCATGGCCATGTAGGCCCGTGTTCATATCTCAGAAAAAGAGCCCTCTCCACGGCATATGGAGAGGGCTCTTTGTTTTTGTTGCGTCCCGGACTAGCGGGCCGAAAACCGGGGCTGTCCGTACCAGGCCCGGGCCCACCGTCCGGAATTGTCCGTATCGGTCATGATGGCCACGGCGTCGATTTTTTCGATATCCTCGCCGAAAGCCAACTTCCAGTCATCGCGAATGTTGCGTTTCTCGGTCATCATCCCGCCCAGAGCGCTTTCACCGCTGCGCACCGCGATCATGTGCGCGTTCGAGGTGAAGGCATTGGGCCACATGCTCCCCTTGGGCTCGGTGCTGGCCCAGACGTAGGACAGCGCCCTTGTCTTCCAGAAGGCCAGGCCCCCCTTGGCCACCACGTAGATCCTGGCCGGATAGTCATCGCCGTTTTTCTCGCGCTCGTTGATGCCCAAAAGCACATTGTCCACCTTCCAGGACCAGTTCAGCCACGGCGTGTCGCGAAGATCGACGGACTGCTCGAAAAAAAGCCCCGAGGCCGTGCCGTTGCTCTCGGCCAGCAGCAGTTTCTCCTTTTGCAGCGGTGTGTAGACGGTGCGCCCTGCGAATTCCTTCTCCTTCCAGCCCGGATGTCCCGGCGCATACAGGGCGGGCAGGTCGCCCGCAAGGGCCACGCACGCCCAGCCCAGGATCATTGCCCCGAGCAAAAGCAGCAGCCATGGAACCATTCCTGCACTTTGCAAGGCAGGCGGGAAATTTCTGCCTGATCGGTCACGCATTCTTTCAGTCCCGGAGGCATTCATGGGTATCTCCTCATCCCTTTATATCGGCACCACGGGGATCATGGCCCAGCAGAAGAACATGTCGGTCATTTCCGACAACATCGCCAACGTAAACACGGTTGGCTTCAAATCTTCGCACATGATCTTCAACACCCTGATGAGCCAGCAGATGGGCTCGGCCAGCGTCGGCAATCAAGTCGGCCAAGGCGTCGGCGTCAGTTCGATTCTGTACGACATGTCCCTGGGATCGCTGGAGCCGACCAACACGGCCACGGACATCTCCATCAGCGGCAAGGGATTTTTCATCGTCTCGGCCGACGGAAGCAGCGATCAGCGCTACACCAGGGCCGGCAACTTCCGCTTCGACGCGGAAGGCTATCTGCGCGACCCGCAGGGAAACATCCTGCAGGGCTACCGGATGCCCGCCGAATCGATCCTGGATACAGTCCCGGTCATCCCGCCTGCGGCAGGCGCGCCCATCACGGACATCCGCCTCGACATGCAGGAAGGCGGAGGTCCCGTCTCGGAACCCGAGGCGACCACGGAAATGCGCATGATGATCAACCTGGATTCTTCCTCGCAGGAGCGAAACGCCAGCGCCACCAGCCCGTTCACGGCCCTGTTCGACAGCTGGGACGCCACGCAGCTTGAGCCTCTGGACTCGGGGGCCTACTCGTACGAGTCAGCCATGAAGGTCTTCGATTCCGACGGCAACGCGCATGTAGTCAGGGCCTTCTTCGATCCCGTCGCGGACGGCACGAGCGTTTCCAACGGTAACCGCATGTGGGAATTTCTGGTCACCATCCCACCCGCCGAGGACGCCTCCGGCCTGGGCACCAAGAAAGGCGTGCTCATGGCCGGAACCCTGACCTTCACGGCATCGGGAGAGCTTTTGAACATGAGCGCCTTCGAGGGCTCCTCCGACGACAAGAGCAGCTGGATCCCGGTCGGTTTGTCCGAAGACGGCTACCCAGTCCTGAACGCAAACCTGGTCGGAGCGGAGCCCATCTCAAGCGCTTTCGACATGGGGCTGCGCTCGAATTCAGGCTGGAATCTTCCGGCGGGAATGAGCACCATGGCCGATCTGGGCACGGCGGCCTCGGATTTGCCGTCCCTGCTGAACGCGGACAGACAGACCCTCTCGACCACCAATTTCAACACCGGCTCAAGCACTCTCTACCAGTCCCAGAACGGGTACGAGCGCGGATTCCTGCAGTCGGTCAGCGTGGACACCAAAGGGGTGCTCGTCGGCTATTTCTCCAACGGCCAGAATCAGGGCCTCTACAAGATCCCCATGGCCGACTTCATCAATCCGCAGGGGCTCTTTCGCGAGGGCGGAAACCTTTTTTCCGCCACCAAGGACTCCGGAGCCGTCTCTCTTGGCTGGGCCGGTGAAGGCAGGCTCGGAAGCGTCATCACCAGCAGTCTGGAAAGTTCCAATGTCGATCTGGCCACCGAATTCGTGAACATGATCATCACTCAGAAAGGCTTCGACGCCAACAGCAAGGTCATCACCACGGGTGATCAGGTCGTGCAGACGGCCATTCAGATGAAGAGATAACTAGAGGAAGGCCTCGCCCCTGGCGACCAGGGTCACGGGGCCGAAAATCCAGGCGCCGGGGCCGTCAACGCCCACACGTACCCCGATCTCGCCGCCGCTGGGCTGCGTGACTCGCAGGTCGGTGGGAAAATTTTGCCCACGCCCCAGCCACAGCGCCAGGGCCAGGCTTCCGGAGCCGCAACCGGTCTCGTAATGCGTAGACGCGGTGGAACGCACCCATACCACGGGCTTGATGGCGCACGCCGGACAAATCCGGTACCAGATACAGCCCACGGCCTCCGCATCCAGAGCGTAGCGCGCCCGCAGGGTAGCGCTGGCCTGCTCGACATCCTCGGAAAACGGGTGCAGTTCCTCGTCAAGACACAGATGCGTTATGCCCGGCAGACGCACCAGCCCGATGCCCGGCTCCAGCTCCGAAACTCCGCCCTTGCCTTCTTCGGCACACGCTTCCGGCAGCGGCATCTCGACCCAGCACTCGCCCCCGTCAGCAGCGACCCGCAACGCCACCGGCCGGTCAACACCCGAGACCATGACCTCCCCGCACAAATCATCCCCGGTTCGGATCAACCCCACCTGTTCCCGGGCCATGACCGCCGCGGCCGCCCGACAGGCGTTGCCGCAGAATTCGCCGCCCATCATGTCGAGGCGTACCGGATCGGCCGCAAGATCCAGAAATCCGACCTGTTCGGCCTGCACGTGCCCGGCGCCCATGAGGGTGCGGGCCACCGAAGCCCGTTCCAGCGGCTCCACGGGATCGAGAATCAGGATGGTCGGGTTGCCGCCCGGAACGGCCTTGTAGAATCGCAGTGCACGCACGTCTCTCTCCATTGCGTTCGAAAAATTGACCAGGGCGGGAGTAGCCCCGGCAGCGAGGCAAAAAGGATAGCCGATGGAGTCCCGCCGGGCAAGGCGGTATTGACCCCTCTGTCGCCCGTGAGTAGGACGGTCTTTTCACTTTCATCCCCGAAATCACATGACATCATACCTGAACGCCATCATCCTGGGCATCGTCGAAGGCCTGACCGAATTTCTGCCCGTCTCCTCCACCGGCCACCTGATCATCGCGGGACACCTGCTCGATTTCACCGGCCCCAAGGCCGAGACCTTCAGCATCGTCATCCAGCTTGGCGCGATACTGGCCGTGGTCGCCCTCTACTGGCCGACCTTCTGGGGCCTTGTGCGCCCCAACGAGCGTCCTTTCAGCGGCATGCGCGGCCTGGTCCTGCTTTTTCTGACCTCGCTGCCGGCGGCATTGCTCGGGCTCTTCGCCCACTCGGCCATCAAGGAACATCTTTTTTCCCCGGTCACCGTGGCCTTTGCCCTGGCGGTCGGGGCCGTGGCCATTCTCTTGGTTGAAAGAATGCCCGCCAAAAACCAGGTCAAAGGACTCGACGCGATAACCCCGACCCTGGCCCTGGGTATCGGCTGCTTTCAGTGCCTGTCCCTGTGGCCCGGTTTTTCGCGTTCCGCCGCGACGATCATGGGCGGCATGATCCTGGGCGCCGAGCGCCGCACCGCCGCCGAGTACTCCTTTGTCGCCGCCGTGCCCATCATGTTCGCAGCCACGGGCTACGACATGCTCAAGAGCTGGCGGCTGTTCAGTCCTGACGACTTTCTGATCCTGGGCGTCGGCTTTGCCGTGTCCTTCGTGTCGGCCTGGCTCGCGGTCAAAGTCTTCATCGCGTTGCTGGGACGCCTGACCCTGCGCTCCTTCGCCTGGTATCGCCTGGCCCTCGCTCCGGTGGTGCTCTGGATCTTCTGGTGAACGGGGTGAGCATCGAACACGAGGCCAAATTCAGGCTCGGCGACTGCCGGGACATGGAGCCCCGTCTGCGAAAGCTTGGCCGCCTGCGCACGCCATGGCATTTCGAGTCCAACACCGTTTACGACCGAGACGGCGAACTGGCCGCATCCGGACGCCTGCTGCGCCTGCGCCGCGCCCTGACCTCGACCCTGACCTTCAAGGAACCCGCGCCCGGCGCCGGGACCAGCGGAGTCAAGAGCCGCATCGAACGGGAAAGCGACATCGCCGACCCGCGCGCCATGGACTCCATACTGCGCGGGCTTGGCTATGCGCCGCGCCTGCGCTACGAAAAATTCCGCTCCGTGTGGGAACTCCCGCAGGGCCTTGTCTTTCTGGACATCCTGCCCTTCGGCCATTTTCTTGAAATCGAGGCGCGTCCCGATTGCATCGGAACCATCGCGCAGGAGATGGGCCTCGATCCCGGCCACGCCATGGACAAAAGCTACCACAGCCTGCACCAGTCCTGGCGCAGACAACAAGGCCTTCCCCCCATGGAGGATTTCGTCTTCGACGAAGCCGAACACCACCGACTGACCACCAGCCTGGGCTGCATCGCCCGGCCTCAAGGAGAATACAATGCTGACTGATATCCAGCTCGAAAAATACGCGAAAGTCCTTTTCTGGGGCATGCAGAAAGCCCGTGTCACACCATTTGCCCCGGGAGACATAGTCCTTGTCCGCACGGACCTTGCGGCCCTGCCCCTGGCCGAAAAGATGCAGGCCCTGATCCTTGCGCAGGGGCTCAACCCCGTGCTGCGCATGAGCCCACCGAGCGCGCTGGAGAAAGGCTATTTCAGCCTCGCCGAACAGGAGCAGCTCTCCTTTGTGGTCCCCGGGGACCGCGAGCTCTATGAACGCCTCGGCGGCCTGATTTCCCTGCTTGCCCCGGACTCCATCACGCACCTCCGGGACATCCCGCCGACCAAGATCGTCACCTTCTCCCTGGCCCGCAAATATCTGCGCGACATCCTGGACAAACGCGAGGCCACCCGCCAGTTCGGGTGGACGCTCTGCCTCATGCCCACCCCGGCCCTGGCCGAAAACGCAGGGCTCACCCCCGAGGATTACGCGGCCCAGATCATCCGCGCCTCCTACCTGGACGAGGCCGATCCCGTAGCCACCTGGGAGGGGATTTTCCGTCAGGCCCACGGCGTCAAGGCATGGCTCAACGACATGGACGTGGACTACTACCACGTGCAGTCCGCATCCACGGACCTAAAAGTCCATCCCGGCGAGTCCCGCTGCTGGATCGGCATCTCGGGCCACAACATCCCCAGCTTCGAGCTGTTCATCTCTCCGGACTGCCGCCTGACCGAGGGCACCTACCACGCCGACCAGCCCTCCTACCGCAGCGGCAATCTGGTCAGCGGCGTGACCCTGGAATTTTCCAACGGCATGGCCCGGGTGGTCAAGGCGGATCAGGGTGAAGGGTTCGTGCGCTCGCAGCTGGAAATGGACCCCGGCGCGTGCAGGCTCGGGGAATTTTCGCTGACCGACAAGCGCTTTTCACCCATCAACGCCTTCATGGCGCACACGCTTTTCGACGAGAACTTCGGCGGAGACCACGGCAACTGCCATGTCGCGGTGGGAGCATCCTATGCCGACACCTACGCAGGAGACCCGACGGAACTGACGGATGAACGCAAAAAGGAACTGGGTTTCAACGATTCGGCCCTGCATTGGGATCTGGTAAACACCGAACCGAAAAAAGTGACCGCTTTCCTGCGGGATGGCAAGAAAACGGTCATTTACGAGGATGGCATGTTCACCATGCCCGACTTGGCCTGAGATCAGGCGGCAAAATCCGGATCAGGCTCCGGCGCAGAACTCGCGCATGGATTCAAGGGTCTGGTCGCAGGCCAGGACCAGCTCTGAACGCAAAAGAGCCATCTGCGCCTGCGATCCGGCCTTGGCGGCCTGCTCCAGCTCGGCGGCGAGCTGACAGAGCCGGGCCGCCCCCACTGTGGCCGAAGCGCCCTTCAGGGAATGCGCGGTGCGCTCGACCTGATAGAAGTCGCCTTGACTTGCGTACTCGTCCAGACTGTGGAGTTTTCGGGGAGCGTCATCCATGTAGAGCTGAAAAAGACTGGTCAGAAGGTCCCGGTCCCCGGACATGCGCTCCAGCGTCTCTTCAATGGAAAGTAGCGGTATGTTTGACAAATTTCTCTCCTGAATGTTCAAGCCGTATCGATCTTCAAAGTCTACTTTTTTTTTGATTATCTGAAAAGAACTTTGGCCTCACGTCTTTTTCCGACACATCTTCTCCTTGCCTCTTGCGCGCGAAATTTGTAGTCTTATCTAACATTTTTCGCAACAGCAAAAGGACTACACCATGGACCACATGTCCTCCAATCTGGAAGACTATCTCGAAGTCATATTTTCCCTGGAATCGCTCAATTCCGAGGCCAGGGCCAAGGATATCGCGGACGCCATGGGTGTGCAGAGGGCTTCCGTCACCAACGCGCTACAAAAACTCTCCCAGCGCGGGCTGATCAATTACCAGCCGTATAGTTCGGTGACCCTTACTCCCGAGGGATTCCGCACCGCCACCCGCATCGTGCACCGCCACAAGGTACTCTACGACTTCCTGCACACCTTCCTGCAGATCCGTCCCGAAGTGGCGGAGGACACGGCCTGCAAACTCGAACACCACATCGACGACGAGAGCCTGGAGACCCTGACCAAGTTCGCCCGCTTCATCATGACCTGCCCGCGCACGGGCAAGGACTGGCTGGAGGCGTTCACCCGATCCTGCAACGAACGCGGAACGTGCACCAACTGCGCCGAATGCATCAAGTCCTGTCTTGACCGACTGGACGACAAATGTCTGGACAGTTCCGAGCCGCGTTCGAAAACATCCTGAAATCGTCATGCATGCGCTGCGAAAATCCCATGAAATACACGACCGGACTTCCAAAATCCCTCGCGATTACCGGCTGTTGAACTCATTTCACGGCCCGGGGACGCCCTGCAACGCTTGACAAATTAGACGTACTAAATATTGTCTCTCGGTCTCGAACACGAGCCCGAAAGACCGCATCAAGGAGAGCCTGTGCCTACCATTGTCAATTTGCGTGAAATGCGCGTGGATCAACACGGCATCATAAGGACCATCGGCGCGCAAGGAGAGCTTGGCCGCCGTATCCGCGACATGGGCCTTGTTCCCGGCACGGAAATCACCGTCATCGGCCGGGCTCCGCTCAAAGACCCCGTGGCCCTGCGGCTCAAGGGCTTCACCCTGACCCTGCGCAACAGCGAAGCCGATTTCATCACCGTCGAACTCCCGGATGCCGAACTTGTCTGAACCCGTCATTGCAACCATCGCCCTGGCCGGCAACCCCAATGCAGGCAAGACCACCCTTTTTAACTCCCTGACCGGCTCGCGGCAGCATGTCGGAAATTATCCGGGCATCACCGTGGAGAAGAAGGAAGGGTATGTCGACACCCCGCACGGCCTGACCCGCGTGGTGGACCTGCCCGGCACCTATTCCCTGACCGCCTATTCCCAGGAAGAGCTCGTGGCCCGGGATTTTCTCATCCACGAGCGGCCCCAGGGCGTCATAAACGTCCTCGACGCCACCAGCCTGGAGCGCAACCTGTACCTGACCGTGCAGTTCCTGGAGATCGGCATCCCCGTGACCGTGGCCCTGAACATGGTCGACGCCCTGGAAGCCAAGGGCATGCGCATCGACTCGGACCGTCTGGCCAGCCTCATGAACGTACCGGTCGTGCGCACCGTAGCGCGTTCCGACAAGGGTGTCCGCGAAGCCCTGGACGCGGCCATGAACCACCCGCAAAAAGCCTGGCAGCCGCTGCACATCTCCTACGGGCCGGACCTTGACCCCGTGCTCAAGGAAATGACGGACCTGATCGAAGCCCGGGATTTTCTGACCCAGACCTACCCCCCGCGCTGGTTGGCGCTCAAATTTCTGGAAAACGACCTGGTCGTGCGCCAGCTTTTCGAGGCCGATTCCGAGTTGCACCGGGACATGCGCGACATGGCCGACAATGTCGCCCGGCACTGCGAGAAGACGCTCAAGACCCAGCCTGAATTCATTGTCGCCGACTACCGCTACGGCTACATATCATCCATATTGCGCCAGGGCGTGCTGACCATCCAGCCCGACCTGCAGGGCCGCGCTGACCTGTCGGACAAGATCGACAGCGTCCTGACCCATCAACTGGCAGGGCCGATCATCATGCTCGGCATCCTCTACGGCCTCTTCAGCGTGACCTTCGCCATCGGCCAGGTGCCCATGGGCTGGGTCGAATCCTTTTTCGAATGGCTCTCCTCCCTGGCCATGCAGATGCCCCCGGGTCTGACCAGATCGCTGGTCGTGGACGGGATCATCGCTGGTGTCGGCGGCGTGCTGGGTTTTGTCCCGCTCATCCTGATCATGTTCCTTGGCATCACTTTTCTCGAGGATTCCGGATACATGGCGCGCATGGCCTACATGCTGGACCGGGTCTTTCGCATCTTCGGGCTGCACGGCAGCTCGGTGGTGCCCTTCATCATCTCTGGAGGCATTCCCGGAGGCTGCGCCGTGCCCGGCGTCATGGCCGCGCGCACCCTGCGCAGCCCCAAGGAGAAGCTAGCCACGCTCCTGACCGCCCCCTTCATGGTCTGCGGCGCCAAGGTGCCCGTCTTCATCCTGCTCGCGGCGGCCTTCTTTCCGGAACATGGAGCCCGGGTCATGTTCCTGATCACCCTAGTCGGCTGGGCCGCGGCCCTCGTGGTGGCCAAGATGCTGCGATCGTCCGTCATTCGCGGACCGTCCACGCCCTTTGTCATGGAACTTCCGCCCTACCGCATGCCCACGACCATGGGCATGATCCTGCACACCTGGGAGCGCGGCTGGCAGTATATCAAAAAGGCAGGAACGGTGATCCTGGCCATCTCGGTCCTGATCTGGGCCATGATGACCTTTCCGGCCCTCTCTCCGGAAGCGGCCGCACCCATCGAGTCCCAGATCCAGACCCTGGAGCGGCGTCTGGCTACGGAACCGATTGAGGAAATCCGTCTGGCACTGCAAAACGACATTTCGGAACTGAACCTGCACATCAAGGAAGAGACCCTGGCCAACTCCCTGGCCGGACGCCTTGGACGCGCCATCGAGCCCGTCACGGCCTGGGCCGGGTTCGACTGGCGGACCAATATTGCCCTGGTGGGAGGAATCGCGGCCAAGGAGGTCATCGTCTCCACCCTGGCCACGGCCCACGCCCTGAGCGACGACGAGGCGCAGGCCTTCTCCGCGCGCATCGCCTCGGCTCCAAGCTGGAACACCAGTGTGGCGGTGAGCCTCATGATCTTCGTGCTGCTTTATTCCCCCTGCTTCGTGACCGTGGTCGCCATCGCCCGCGAGGCTTCGTGGGGCTGGGCCGTTTTCAGCGTCGTTTTCAACACGGGCTTTGCCTTTGTCCTGGCTGTGGCCACGTATCAGCTCGGCATGAGGATGGGGTGGTAATGTTTTTCTGCAAACTCAAAGACACGGCAAACGGGGTGCGCACCCTCTGCGACCTCAAGGACGGCGAAAAGGCGGTGGTCCGCTGCCTGGTCAAGTCACAGGGCTGCCACCTCAGCAAGCTCGCGGCCATGGGCATAACTCCGGGCACGCAGATCGAGATGATCTCCAACGCAAGCGGCCCCCTCATGGTGCTGGTCCGCTCATCGCGCCTGTGCCTGTGCCGCAGCCTGGGCAAGTCCATCGTGGTGGAATGAAGATCTCCGTCGTCATTCCGGTCTACCGCGAAGAGGGCATCGTGGCCTTTCTGGAAGACCTCCTGCGACGGACACAGATCGAACGGACAAGCGACGAAGTCGAAATAACGGTCGTCGACGGCGCGCCCGAAGCCGACACCCTGGCCCGTATCGGCGACATGCCCGTATCACGGCTGTCCTCCCCGCCCGGCCGGGGAGCGCAGCTCAACCGAGGGGCTTTGGCCTCCGGGGGCGAAGTCCTGCTTTTCCTGCATGCCGACACCATCCTGCCCGAAAACGCCTTCAGCCTCATCCGCCAGACCCTGCACGACAAATCCGTCTCCGGCGGAGCCTTCAGCCTGAGCTATGTCCCCCGCACGCCAGGACTGTCCTTCATCACCGCGCTGGCCAACCTGCGCTCACGGCGCACTCGCGTGCCCTACGGAGATCAGGCCATCTTCGTGCGCCGCAGCGTTTTCGAGGAGCTGAACGGACTTTTGCCAATACCGATCATGGAAGACCTCGAATTCATGACCCGCCTGCGCAGACACGGACACAATATCCGCATCCTGGCCATGCCGGTGCGCACCTCGGCCCGGCGTCAACTGCATGAGGGCATCCTGCGCTGCACCCTGCGCAACCTCTGCCTGCGCCTGCTCTACCACTGCGGAATTCCGCCACGAATCCTGGCCGGTCTGTACCGCAGGCACGGAGGTTAAGCCGTGCGCGTACTCGTCTTCACCAAATATCCGCAGCCAGGCCGGGTCAAGACCAGGCTGGCCCGGACAGTGGGGGCACAGCTTGCCGCGAGCCTGCAGGAAGCGTTCATCCACGATGAACTGCACATGCTGGCCGAGCTTGGCGCAAGCGTGACCCTGTGCTGCGACCCTTTTCGCCCCCTGGCCGACTACGAGCGCCTGTTCGGCCCGAATTTGCGCTACATGGCGCAACAGGGCGCGGATCTTGGGGAGCGCATGCTCCACGCCCTGCACGCGGCTCTGCTGGAAAGCGACGGCGCGGTGCTCATTGGAAGCGACCTGCCCGATCTTCCGGCATCGCACCTGACAGAGGCCTTCGCAGCCCTGAAGAGCACGCAGGTTTGCCTTGGTCCGGCCACCGACGGAGGATTCTACCTTCTCGGCCTGCGAGAGCCTCTGCCTTCCGGCATTTTCGAGGGAGTGAACTGGAGCAGTGAACTGGTCCTGAAGCGAACCCTGGACAACTGCCGCGCCAAAGGTCTGACCCACCATCTCCTGCCGCCCTGGCCGGACGTGGACACCGCCCACGATCTGGCCGCCTATGCCGCCCGCAACCGAAACAAAGAGACCCGCTCCATGGACCTCATCCGCAGCCTGGGATTGCCGGAGGAAGCATGGAAGACCTGATCCGCTCCTTTCTTGTCGATCACGACTGGGTGCAGGATGCGCCGAAAGTCAGCTTCCTGGCCGCCGGCGAGTACAATCAGAATTTTCTGGTGCAAAGCGGAGACACGCGCCTCGTCTTTCGCATCAATCGTGGCAGCCAGCTCGGTCTTGCCGATCAAATCGGATATGAATTCAAGGTTTTGCAGTACATCGAGCCCTCCGGAGTGACACCGCGCCCCCTGCGTGTGCATCCGGATCCCCGTCCTTTCGGGGGCGGCGTCATGCTCATGCAGCATCTGCCCGGAGAAGCACTGGTCTACGAACGCGACCTCGCGCGCGCGGCGAACATCTTCGCCCGCATCCACGCCCTGCCGCCCTGCCCGGATTTGCTGATCCAGGAGGACCCCATCGCGGCCATCGCCTCGGAGAGCCTGGCGCTCATAAACCGCTATCCTGATCACGCCCTGACCAAGCAGCGCGGCAAACTGCTTGACTATCACCAGCACATCGTACGCCTGGGCGAGGACAACCGCGCCCTCTTCGCGGCCGATCGTCTTTGCGTGGTCAACACGGAAGTCAACTCCGGGAATTTCCTGATCTCCCCGGGGAGTGCGTATCTGGTGGACTGGGAAAAGGCCGTGATCTCCAGTCGCCACCAGGATCTGGGCCATTTTCTGTCGCCCACGACCACCCTGTGGAAAACCGAGACGATCCTCACCCAGGAACAGAAGGACAAGTTCCTGAAAGCCTATCACCGCCATCTGACTGATCCTCCGGCCCTCGAAGAACTCATGCGCCTCGGCCGGATCATGGAGCAGGTCATCATCCTGCGCGGCCTGTCCTGGTGCTTCATGGCGCACCACGAGTACACTCATGCCGCCAAGCCCCTGACCGATGCCCTGACCCGAAGAAAAATCGAGCTCTACATGCGCGACCTCGATCGAATCATCGCTTCCGCTCCTTGAGCCGATCCTGTACGCTCGGCCGCTGTATGACGAACATCTTGTCATCAGACCGACTTTGACGCATTGTCCTACACCGGTGCCAAAGCCGCCTCGATTTTCTCCATGAACATGCAAAGGATGCCTTCATGTCCCGCGATTCCTTCAAAACCGTCTACTCCACGGAAAAACCGACATGCCGCAAATGCGGACGTGTGGACTGCGTCTGCGGCCAGACCCGGCCTCCGGCCCAGGGTCCGGTACGGGTCGGCCGGGAAACAAAAGGCCGCAAGGGCGCGGGAGTCACGGTCGTGACCGGACTTACCCTGCCTGAAACAGAGCTCAAGGCGCTGCTGTCGGACTGCAAGAAGCGCCTGGGCTGCGGCGGCACTCTGCGGAACGGAGTCCTGGAATTCCAGGGAGAGCACCGCGACACCCTGCTGGCCTTTTTGAAAGATCGCGGCATCGCCGCCAAGAAGTCGGGGAGCTGATGACGGCAAGCATCTCCCTGCAACGTCAACTCGACCACCTGAACCGCGCCCAGCGTCACGCCTCCATCGGCTCCTTCGAGCATGACATGGATACCGGCGCGACCTTCTGGTCCGATGAACAGTACCGCCTGCTCGGATTCAATCCGGGCACGGTGACCCCATCCCTGGACAAGTTCCTTCACCTCCTCGAATCCGGCAGCCGGGCACGCTTCCTGCGCAGGGTAAGCGTCTGTTTCGCCACAAGACGCGAACTGCGCACCGAACTGCGCTACACCCCGCAAAACGGCTCCCCGCGCTTAGCCCAGATCCGCGCCGAATTCGAACCCGACGCAAGCGGTCAGCTGCGCATCATCCGGGGCACCTTTCAGGACGTGACCGCGCGCAGAGCTGTGCAGTCCGCGCTACGCCAGAGCGAGTCGCGCTACCGGACCATTTTTGAAAATGCCCTGGAAGGAATTTACCAGACCACACCCGAAGGCACATTCCTGAGCGCCAACGCCTCCATGGCCAAAATCCTGTGCTACGACGACCCCGACGACTTGATGGCAGGCATACAGGACATCGGCCGCGATCTCTACGCCGACCCCGCCGACCGCAGACGCTATATGGAGCTTCTGGAAGAGCATGTCCGGGTCATGGGCTTCGAGACGCAGGTGCGGCGCAAGGACGGCAGCCTGATCTGGGTGACCCTCAACTCCACCTTGATCCGGGATGCAGGCACCGGTCGGCCCTGTCTGATCGGAACCATGGAAGACATCAGTACACGCAAGCGCTACGAACTGTCGCTGATCGAATCGGACCAGCGCTTTCGCAACCTGCTACAACAGATAAGCTGCATCGCCGTGTCCCTCGACAATCAAAACCGGATCATCTTCTCCAATCCCTTTCTGCAGCAGCTGACCGGGTGGAACGCGGCGGAACTTGGCGGCCGCGACTGGTTCGAGGTCTTCATCCCCCCGGACCAACGCGAAGCCATGGCCAGAGTCCTCACGGACACGCAAGAACCGGAAAGCATGGACGCGGAAATCCTGACCCGCCTGGGAGCGCGCCGCCTCATACGCTGGAACACCGTGCCCGACATCAACGTGCAGGGCGAAACCACGGGCGTGACCTGCATGGGCGTGGACATCACCGCGATCAAAATGGCCCGGGACACCCTGAGCAAAAGCGCGCTGCTGCACTCCATGCGGCTGCGCATCGACGATGCGGCCCATTCGACCTCGGATTTTGCCAGCCTCATGCGTACCGTGCACCAGATCCTGGGCGAAACCATCGACGCCAAGAACCTGATCACCGCCCTCATCAACACGGACAAGAATTCGCTGGAATTTCCCTACTGGGTGGATGAAATGACCGATGTCAGCGAAGCGGCCCCGCGCATCGACGATCTGAACGATCCGGAGAACCGTCGCCTGACCCTGGAGCTCTTGCGCGGCAACGTCCCCAACATACTGAGCGCAGCCGACATGACTGCTCTGACCAGAACCGGACAAATCCGGCTGGTGGGCGTGATTCCCCAGAGCTGGATGGGCGTCCCGCTCAAAGTGCGCGGCAAGGGCATCGGCGCCCTCATCGTGCAGAACTACACGACCCCGACGCAGTACACCCGGGACGACCTGGACATCCTGCTCGAAGTCTCGGAGCAGATCGCCCTGGCCATCGAACGCCAGCGCCATGACGAACTCTCCCAGACTGCCGAGGAAATTTTTCACGACATCCCATCTGGTCTTTTCATCTACAAATGCATCGAACCGGGCCAGTTGATCCTTGAAACCGCCAACCCGGCCGCCCTGCGTCTCATCCACAAGCGCCTCGAAGAGGCCAGGGGCATGCTCTTCACGGACATCTGGCCGCGCGGCACCCTGCTTGAGAGATACCTGCACTGCCTGCGCACGAAAGAGCATTTCGACAAGGAAGCGCATCTCTACGAAGACGACCGCATCCGAGGCTATTTCCGCATCCACGCCTTTGCCCTGCCCGGAGAAAAGCTGGCCGTGGCCTTCGAGGACGTCACCGAACGCGAGCTTGTCCAGCAGGCCCTCATCCGAGCCAAGGAGGCCGCCGAATCGGCCAACCGGGCCAAGAGCGAGTTCCTGGCCAACATCAGCCACGAGGTGCGCACGCCCCTGAACGGGATCATGGGCATGCTGCAACTGGCCATGCAGTCCGAGGCATCACCGGAACTTGCCGAGTACATGCACACGGCCCTGGCATCGTCCCGCAACCTTTTACGGGTCCTGAACGACGTGCTCGACTTCACCAAGGTGGATGCGGGAAAAATGGAACTTCTGGAGCGGGAATTCGATCTGGATGAGCTGCTGAGCCAGGCCGTGAACTTTTTCAAGGCCTTGGCCCTGGACAAGAAAATCAGCCTCGTGCTTTCGACTCCGCCAAATCTGGGAAGGTTTGTCGGTGATGAAGGACGCCTGCGCCAAATCCTCTTCAACCTGATGGGCAACGCCCTCAAGTTCACGGACGCTGGCAGCGTGACCCTTGAAGCCTGGCCCGTGGGCGAGCGTGCCGGAAAGACGCGCATCCTGTTCACCGTGCAGGACAAAGGGATCGGCATCCCGATGGACAAGCTGGATTATGTCTTCGAATCCTTCACCCAGGTCGACGGAACCTATTCGCGACGCTATCAGGGAACGGGGCTCGGCCTGCCCATCGTCAAGCGTCTGGTGACGCTCATGGGCGGCAACATCTCGGTGGAGAGCATGGAAGGCGAGGGCACGACCATCCTCTTCGTCCTCCCCCTGTGGGCGGCACCGCCGCTGAAGGCACATGTACCGGCGCGGCCAAAGCCCATCAACACCGATGTCGGCCCGCTTGGCATTCTGCTGGTGGAAGACGACATGGTGAACATGACCATGGCCAAACGCATGCTCGAAAAACTGGGACACAGCGTCATCTGCGCCCGCAACGGCCTGGAAGCCCTGGACTGCCTGCATGCCCCTGGCGTGGACGTGGTGCTCATGGACATCCAGATGCCGGAAATGGACGGAATCGAGGCCACGGAAATCATCCGAAACAACCCTCGCTTCATCCACTGCGCCCAGATCCCCATCATCGCCCTGACCGCCCATGCCATGGGCGGTGACGAGGAAAAATTCCTGTCACGCGGCATGAACGCCTACCTGTCCAAACCTTTCGACCACATCCGCCTGTTGGAACTGCTGCATCGCTTTTTCGGCTGATCGATGGTGCGCACCAAAAAAAACCTCCGCAGGAAATCCCGCGGAGGCCGTTCATTGCAGTACCCGTAAAGGCTATTTCAGGCCGGCCGTGCCATTGAAGCTGACGGTGATCACCTCGTAGTCCACACGTCCTTTCGGAACCTGAACCGAGATTTCATCGCCTTCCTGCTTGCCAAGCAAGGCGCGCCCCACCGGAGACTCGATGGAGATGGTGCCCTTGGTGTGATCGGCCTCGTCGGGGCCGAGCAGGGTGTAGGTCTTGCGCTCTTCGGTCTCCATGTCCTCGACGGTCACCGTGGCACCGAATACCGCGCGGTCGCTCTGCAACGTATCGATGTCGATGACTTCAAAACGAATCATCCGCGATTCGATGTGGCTGATCCGGGCCTCCAGCATGCCCTGGCGTTCACGCGCGGCGTCGTATCCCGCGTTCTCGCGCAGGTCGCCCTCTTCCCGGGCTTCCTTGATGGCCTGAATAATGGCCGGACGCTCTTTCTTGAGGGCGTCCAGTTCCTTTTCCAAACGCTTGAAGCCTTCTACTGAAATGGGAATCCTGTTCATCATCATCCTTTGTGTGCAAAAATCGCATTAAGCCAATAAAAAAAAAAGATGCTTTGCCCACCAATTGGCTTGTGGCGGGCAAAGCGAGAGCAACATTTTCAAAAGCAAACCAAGAACCTGACTAGTGCATCCACGGTTGCGGGTCAAGGGGCTTGGCAAACCATTCCGACATCGCGACCCGGCAAGGAGCCGGAGGGACGGATTTTCATTCCCTCATGACCTGGCCGAGCTGGGCAAAGGTCTCCTCGGCAGCGGGCCGCAGCCGCACATCGTGCACATCCTGCAACTTGCGCATCTGTCGGATCATCTGCTCCAGACGGTCATCCTCGTTGACCAGAAGCCAGATGCGGCTCTCCTCGCCGCCGTCCGTGGGCAGGCAGAGAATGGCTTCGACGTTGAACGCGCGGCGGGAAAAAAGACCGCAGACATGGGACATGACCCCGGGATGGTTCTTGACCAACACATCGAGGACGGTGCGTGACGTGTTGCTATGCATGGCATTCACCTCCGAGCATGATTCTGTTGGCGGCCCCGGGAGGGACCATGGGCCAGACTTTCTCGTCCCGGTCCACCGGGACATGGATCAGGGTCGGGCCCCTATGGGCCAGGGCCTCGCTCAGCACGGCATCGGGATCGGCGGCTCCGGCCAGGTCCCAGGTCTTCCATCTGAAACCAGTGGCAATGAGCGAAAAATCGACGCTCACGTCGTAAATGGATGAAAAATAATTGGCCTTGAAAAAAAGCTCCTGCTGCTGGTGCACAAGGCCAAGGCAGGCGTTGTTCATGAGGATGACGGTCACGTCCACGCCCTGTTCGGCGGCCGTGGCCATCTCCTGGATGTTCATGAGCAGGCTGCCGTCGCCGCTGAAGCAGACGACCTTGCGCTCGGGAGCGGCCAGGGCCGCACCAATGGCTGTGGGCAGGCCAAAACCCATGGTGCCGAGCCCGCCCGACGTCAGCCAACCGGTCCCCGGCATGAAAGGATAGCTCTGGGCCGTCCACATCTGATGCTTGCCCACGTCCGTGACCACGATGGCGTTTTCTCCGGCCAGTTCCCCGACCCGGCGGATCAGTTCCTGCGGGGTGTCGTGCCCGCCCTGCTCCGGGACCTGGGAGGGAAAGGCCAGCTTCAGGGCCTCGATGTACCCGATCCATTCCTGGCGCTCGGCCGGTGCGATCCTGGGCAAGAGAGCGCCGACGACTTCGCGCACGTCGCCAAGGATCGCCACGGAGGCGGCCCTGAGCTTGTCCAGTTCGCTGTGGTCTATGTCGATGTGAATGACCTTGGCCTGAGGACAGAACTCCTGCACCTTGCCCGTGGCCCGGTCGTCGAAGCGCACCCCGGCGGCCAGGATCAGATCGCAGGCTTCAAGCGCCATGTTGGTGTGGCGCTGGGCATGCATGCCGAGCATGCCCATGTTCAGCGGGTGGTCATGGGGCACGGCGGTCAGTCCCATGAGCGTCGACGTCACGGGCATGGAGGCCCGTTCGGCGAGGGTCAGCATCTCCTGACCCGCGCCCGAGGCGACCACCCCTCCGCCGAGCCACAGAATGGGTCTACGGGCGGAATTGAGCATCTCCACGGCCGTTTCCAGATCCCCGTCGAAACAGGTCGGAACGGGTTCGCGTTCGCCGATCTCGGGCCAGTGCGCAAAATCGGCCATCTCCAGCTGGACGTCGCGCGGGATGTCGATCAGCACCGGTCCGGGACGGCCGCTGGTGGCGATGGCGAAAGCCTCGGGGATGATGTGCAGCAGGTCCCGGGCCTCGCGCACCAGAAAATTGTGTTTGGTGATGGGAATGCTCATCCCGTAGGTGTCCACCTCCTGGAAGGCGTCGGTGCCGATCATGGCTCGGGGGACCTGGCCGGTGATGCAGATGACGGGGATCGAATCGAGTTTGGCGTCGGCGATGGCGGTCAGGATGTTGGTCGCGCCGGGCCCGGAGGTGGCGAAACAGACTGCGGGCAAGCCGGTGACCCTGGCCATGCCCTGGGCCAGAAAACCCGCGCCCTGCTCGTGCCGGGTCAGGACGTGACGGATGCGTGTGCTGCGGGAAAGTGCGTCGTAGAGGGGGAGGTTTGCGCCGCCGGGGATGCCCGCGATGGTGCGGATGCCCTGACGTTCAAGAAGGCTGATGGTCAGCTGCGCGCCGGTCATGGAAAACATCGTGCACTCCTTTTTTCAGCTCGTCTGTAGACCGGCGGAGGGTGAGCTGAAAAAGGAAAACCCCCGCCGGCGCCTGCGCTGGCGGGGGAAGAATTCGTCCGTATCCCGTTACAGCGTCAGGGCGTCCATAACGACGCATACTACTACGACTACTACTAGGCTTACGGAGACGTCGGTAGTGATGCGGTTCATGGGGCTCTTCCTTGGGATTTGGATAATCGAGTATCGAAAGAGATTTTTAGGCTGTTCAAAAAAAACTGTCAAGCAGGCGCTTGACCCCGGGGACTCCGGCAGGACAGAAAAAGCTTGCCCGGCCACGCCGGTCCATGACACTCGAAAACAATGCCGGACCTTGATTCAGAAACGGTTTGCGGGCATGGTGCTCTTGCGGCCGACAGATTTATCGTATCGAACTTCAACCACTCACAGGAGGGCTCATGCCCACATCGGAATACACGCTTTTCAGCGGCGGCGCCCAGGGTACTGAAACGGAATTTGGCCGTCTGGCCGAACAATACGGCATTCAGGAAGTGACCTACACCTTTGAAGGCCATAAGATCGAGCGGACCCGAGGGCTGCGCGTGCTGACCCCCGAAGAGTTGATGCGCAAGGATGTGAGCCTGAGCTATGTCTCGAAGCTCCTGAACCGGACTTTCACCAACGCCCCCATGATGCGCAGTATCCTGCAGACCGTCATGTACCAGATCGAGTCCGGCTACGAGATCTTCGTGGTCGGAAGCATCATGGAAGACGGCACGGTCAAGGGCGGAACGGGCTGGGGCACGGAGTTCGCCAAGATCTGCAACAAGCCGCTCTACTGCTTCGGCCAGGTCCGCAATTCCTGGCACAAATGGACCGGTGAGATCTGGGAACGCTGCGAAACCCCGACCATCACCAGCCACCATTTCTGCGGCACGGGCACCCGCTTCCTGGAAGACAACGGCCGCCAGGCCATCGCCGACCTCTTCGCAAAATCTTTCGCGAAATAGCTCGGCTGCGCAGTGGCGCAGCCTGCCTTTTTCATAGGTCCTATAGGTCCCATAAGACCCATAGGACCTATTTTTTCAGCTGCCCAATCGCAGCTTTCGCCACCGCCAAACCATCACCGACCTCTTCGCAAAATCTTTCGCGAAATAGCTCGGCAGCGCAGTGGCGCAGCCTGCCTTTTTCATAGGTCCTATAGGTCCCATAAGACCCATAGGACCTATTTTTTCAGCTGCCCAATCGCAGCTTTCGCCACCGCCAAACCATCCATGGCCGCCGAAACAATACCTCCCGCATACCCGGCCCCTTCGCCACACGGAAAAAGACCGCGCACCTGCGGATGCATGAGCGTCTCGCGATCGCGCGGGATGCGCACCGGCGAGCTGGTTCGCGACTCCACGGCCAGAAGCGTCGCTTCGGCGCTGTCGAAGCCCTTGTGCTTCCCGCCCAGAATGGTCAGCCCCTCCTGCAGAGCCCTGGTCACGAAACCGGGCAGCAGCTCGTGCAGCGGCGCACCGTAGATGCCCGGAATGTACGATGTCGCGCCCAGATTCTCCGACACCCTGCCCTGCAGAAAATCATCGGCCCGCTGGGCCGGAGCGCGCTGGGTCCGCCCGTCTCCGGCGCGGAACATGGTCTGCTCGACCTCGGCCTGAAAGCGCAGCAGCGCCAGCGGATCGTCGCCCGGCACGTCGGAAGGACGGATCTCGGCCACCAGCCCCGCGTTGGCGAAGGGAGCCTTGCGGCTGGCCAGGCTCATGCCGTTCAGGACCAGCTCCCCCGGAGCCGTGGATGCCGGGACCACAAACCCGCCAGGACACATGCAGAACGAAAAGACGCCCCGCTCGCCCGTCTGGCAGGACAGGCGGTAGCTGGCCGCAGGCAGAGCCGAATGGCGCGGGCTGTGATGGTAGAACATCCGGTCGACAAGTTCCTGCGGATGTTCAATGCGCACGCCAAGGGCGAAGGGCTTGGCCTCGATGAGCACCCCTCGTTTGAGCAGAAGGTCATAGATGTCGCGGGCCGAATGCCCGGTGGCCAGGATCACCGCGTCGCCCTCCACCGTCTCTCCCCCAGCCAGGCGCACACCGCGAACCTCCCCGGAATCAAGGACCAGATCGGTCACATGCGCCTCGAAATGAATCTCTCCGCCAGCGGCGATGATGACGTCGCGCATGTTGCGCACCAGCTTCGGCAGCACGTTGGACCCAAGATGCGGATGCGCGTCCACGCCGATGTCCGGGGATGCACCGTGGGCCACGAAAAGATCGAGAATGCGGTCCACATCGCCACGCTTCTTGGACCGGGTGTAAAGCTTGCCGTCGGAATAGGTGCCCGCCCCGCCTTCGCCGAAGCAATAGTTGGAGTGCGGGTTGACCAGTCCTTCGGAGTAGATCTTCTTGACGTCCTTGAGCCGGGCGCGAACATCGCGGCCGCGCTCCAGCAACACGGGTTTTATGCCTGCCTCAAGCAGGGTCAGGGCCGCGAAATATCCGCCCGGACCGGCTCCGACCACGACCACCCGCTCCCCGCCCAAGGGCCTTGGCGTGAACACCGAGGGGGCCGTGTCGCTTCCGCCCACGGCGATGCGCAGCAGAAAACGGGGCATCTTGGCCCGCGCATCCACCGAGCGGCGCACCACGCGCACCCTGACGCCGCCGTCGTCGTCCATTCCGGCCTTGGCCAGGGCCTGGGCCCGAATGTACGCCGCGTCATCGATATTGTCCGGCTCCACCAGCAGATCGACGTGAATTAATTCCATGAGGTGTCTCCGTATTGAAATATTTTTAAAACCATTCTTCGCGGCTGGCCAAAGCCTGTATCAGCGAAGGATAAATTCGGGCCGCGCCCTCGCGCACGTCGGGCTCCGGCGTGGCCAGATCGGGGATCATCATGGCGCGCGCCCCGGAGGCGATGGCCGCGCGCATGCCGGGGTTGGAATCCTCAAAGATGACGCAGTCCCTTGGCTGCACCTTGAGAGCGGCGCAGGTGCGCAGATAGATGTCTGGATCCGGCTTGGACCGCTCGATCTGCTCGATGGTCATTATCGACGCAAATCGGAACAGCGCAGGCCAGGCCTCGCGATTGCGCTCGACCATCTCGCGCCTGGAGGATGTAGCCAGGGCCAGCGGCACTCCCTGTCCGTCAAGCCAGGTCACAAGTTCGAGTGCTCCGGGCATGGGCGGAATGGCGCATGCCCGGCGTTCCTCTTCGCGCACCGCTTTCCAGTTTGCCCGAAATTCCGCCAACGGAAAATCTTTAAACCAATGCGTGAGCTTTTGTTCGCAAAGAACATTGGGAACCCCTACCAGATGGGCATAGAGGCTGTCATTCAAGTCGAATCCCAAACGGGCCGACTCGCGCTGCCAGATCCGCTTCAGGGTGGCCTCGGTATCCAGAAGCAGCCCGTCCATGTCAAAAAAGACGGCCGCTGGTCGTTGCGCTTTCTTCATCGCGTTGGAGCTAAGCGCGAACCGAGGAAGTGGCAAGGGGAATTGCGTCGCCGCTGGCGGATCGTCTTTACAGGCGGATTTGCCGGGGATACTCGTTGTGCATGTTCGCGGTCAAAACCGCCCAGACCGCTCGGAGCATGCAGGAAAAATGATCGGGGGCCATCGCTTGCCTGATTGTTGAAAAATTCAAAATTCACAGGCCGTTCAAAAATGATCACCTACAAGGAACTCATCGCGGCAAAAGCCGTGCTGGAATTGCCCGATCGCGTCTCATTGCGGGAAATCAGGGCCTCCTACATAAACCTGCTCAAGCGCTGGCATCCCGACACGTGCGCAGAGGACGGAGAAAAATGCAGCGAAATGACGCAAAGAATCGTGTCAGCCTACAGGATGGTCCTCGCCTACTGCGAAGCCTACGAATATTCCTTCGAAGATCAGGAACTCAGACGCCATCTCTCCAATGAGGAATGGTGGCTGGAAAAATTCGGCGAAGACCCGTTGTGGTCAAAAAATCAAAAATGACAGCATGTTAATCCGTCTCATACCACCAAACCCCTCCCTTCCAGGCCTCCAATCTCCGCCTCGCCCCAATCCACCCCACCTGGCTCCTGAAGCCGCCTTGATCCTCCCTGCCCGTTAAGCTAGAGTCTTAAAATTCCATCGAAAACAGCGAGTGCAGCAATGAAATTTCTCGTCTCTCAAATGGCGGCCCTGGTCAAAAGTGGCCAACAGAAGGCCAATACACGGCTGATGGTCCGTTTTCTGTTCATCCTGTTCAGCTTCTTTGCCGCCTTCACCGTCCTGTTCCACTTCCTGATGGCCTACGAAGGTCAGACGCATTCCTGGATCACCGGCCTGTACTGGACACTCACGGTCATGAGCACCCTTGGCTTCGGCGACATCACCTTCACCTCCGATCTGGGACGTTTCTTTTCCATCTGCGTGATGCTGAGCGGCGTCGTGTTCATGCTCATCGTGCTGCCCTTCACCTTCATCCAGTTTTTCTACGCACCCTGGCTTGAGGAACAGAACAAGGCCAGGGCTCCGCGCAAGGTCCCGGAAACCATGTCGAACCATGTCATCCTGACCTTTTGCGACGCGGTCACCCTGACCCTGGTGGAAAAGCTCAACCAGTACGGCATCCAGAGCGTGATCCTGGTCCAGGGTCTGCAAGAGGCCCTGAACCTGCACGAGACGGGCCTGAACGTGGTCCTCGGAGAGCTTGACGACCCGGAAACCTATCTGCGGCTGCGGGTGCGCGAAGCGGCCATGGTCGTGGTCATGAACGAGGATGTGGCCAGCACCAACATCATCTTCACCATCCGCGAGGTCGCGGACAAGACCCCCGTCATCACCAATGCCGACCAGGAGGACTCCGTCGACATCCTGGATCTCGCGGGCAGCACGCACACCTACCAGTTCACCAAGATGCTGGGACAGGTCCTGGCGCGGCGGGTCATGGGGGTCAGCATGAAGGCCAATGTCATCGGCAACTTCGCCGAACTGCTCATCGCCGAGGCGCCCGCCATGAACTCTCCTCTCCAGGGGCGAACACTGGCCGAGAGCAGGCTACGCGAACTGACCGGCGTGAACGTGGTCGGCATCTGGGAACAGGGCCGCTTTCAGCTGCCCGATCCCATGACCGCGATCGGCGCGTCCACGGTGCTGGTCCTGGCGGGTTCCGAGGCGCAGCTCGACACTTATGACTCGCTCATGGGCGCGACAATGCTCAGCAAGGAACACAGCGGGCCGGTGGTGGTTCTGGGCGGGGGCAGGGTCGGCATGTCCGTGGCCAAGACCTTGAACGAAAGGGGCGTGGACTACCGCGTGGTGGAAAAAAAGACGCTCAGGAACACGGAGGATTCGAGAATCATCCAGGGCAGCGCGGCCGATCTGGACATTCTCATCCTGGCCGGAATCAACGAGACGCCGTCCATCATCATCACCACCCACGACGATGACCTGAACATCTTCCTGACCATCTACTGCCGCCGTCTGCGGCCCGACGTACAGATCATCAGCCGGGCCAGCCTGGACCGCAACATCAACACCCTGCACCGCGCAGGGGCCAATCTGGTCATGTCCTTTTCGTCCCTGTTCACGACCACGATCCTGAACCTGCTCAACCCCGACAAGCTGCTCATGCTCTCCGAAGGGCTGAACATCTTCCGCTCGGAGCCGAGCCCGGCCATCGTGGGCAAGCCCCTGCGCGAACAGAAGATCCGCCAGTCCACCGGGTGCAGCATCATCGCCATCAAGCGGGGCGAGGAAATGCTCTTGAACCCCGAGCCGGACACCATCGTGTCCAAGAATGACGAGCTCATCCTGATCGGGACGGCGCAGGCGGAGAAAAACTTCATCGAGCAGTACCCGGCCGCCTAAAAAACGGCCCAAGCGCGCTCACAAACCGGCGCACCTGGCTTTCTTCTTCATCACTTCGCAGAGGAACCTTCGTCCATGGCTCGGCGCAGGATGCCCAGCAACTCGCCCTTGTCCAGCACGATCGGATTTCCGTGCATGCTCGATGCCCGCGAAGCCTTTTCGACCACCTCTTCCATGACCTCCTCGGTCAGTCCCAACGCCCCAAGTCCGCGAATGCCAAGGTCGGAGCAAAGTGACCGCGCGAATTCCAGTCCGTCTTCGGCGCAGGCGGCCTCCATGCCGGTCAGCAGCCGTCCGACCTCGTCGTATCTGGCAAGTGCCGGGTGTTCCGGGGCCACGTGACGCAAAACGCGGATATTGGCCTCCATGACATGAGGCAGCAGGGCCGCGCAGATCTCGCCATGCGCCGCGCCGAGCATACCTCCCAGGGGAGCGGCGAATCCGTGCACGGCTCCGAGCTTGGCGTTGGCCAGGGCCATGCCCGAGAACAGGCTGGCCAGGGCCATGTCCGAACGCGCGCGCAGGCTGGCCCCGTCCCGCACCGCGACGCGCAGCGAACGCGCCGCCCGCGTCAAACCGTCGCGACAGAGCGGATCGGTCAGAGGACTGGCCGCATGCGACACGAAGCACTCCATGAGCTGGGTCAGGGCGTCCATGCCGGAGGCGGCGGTCTGCGCGGAGGGCAGGGACACGGCCAGTTCGGGATCGACGATGGCCAGGGCAGGGATCAGATTCGGCGCGCGCAGACTGGCCTTGACCCCGTGCGCAGGGGAAAGGAGCACGGCGTTGGCCGTGACCTCGGACCCGGTTCCGGCCGTGGTCGGCACCGCGACCATGGGCAGGGGCTCATGCTCAAGGGGCGTGCCGCGTCCGACCACCTCCAGGTAATCGAACAGGTCGCCCGTATTGGCGACCAGGGCGGCCAAGGCCTTGCCCGCGTCGATGACGCTCCCGCCGCCGATGGCCACGACCACATCGCAACTGGCCTGCCGGGCGGCTTCGGCCTGCGCCGAAATGAATCCGGTTTCGGGCTCGCCGCCGACGGCCACGCAGAGCACGTCGTCCATAACGTCCTTCAGCTCCTCAAGCAGCCAGTCGCAGCGCTCGGGGCGGCTCCCGGTCACTAGCAGGCAGCGCCTGCCCAAGTGAGAAGCGTGCGTGGCCACGCCCGCCCTTGAACCAATGCCGAAAACCACGCGCGCGGTGGAAAAGGAATATATCATGTCGCCTCCAGAACTTCCCTTTTATGCCCTCGCGCAGCCGTCCACAAGCGGGAGCGTTCCGGCCGGTGCAAAAAAAAACCGCAATCTCTTGCGAGTGCGGTTTTTAAAATGTGAAATCAGCCGGTTCTAGAGGTTGCGATACACCCTGCTTCCGGGAGCCACGTCGTCCACGACCCAGACATTACCGCCGATGACCGCGCCCTCTCCGATGGTGATGCGCCCGAGGATGGTCGCGCCGGAATAGATGGTCGCGTTGTCCTCGACGATGGGATGACGGGCGATGCCCTTGACCAGATGTCCGTTCTCGCCCTTGGGGAAGCTCTTGGCGCCCAGGGTCACGCCCTGATAGAGGCGCACGTTCCGGCCGATGATGCAGGTCTCGCCGATGACCGTGCCCGTGCCGTGGTCGATGAAGAAGGACTCGCCGATGGTCGCGCCGGGATGGATGTCGATGCCGGTGGCCGAATGGGCCATCTCGGTGATGATGCGCGGTATGAGCGGCACGCCCAGAAGATAGAGCTCGTGGGCGATGCGGTAGTTGGTCACGGCCCGGATGGACGGGTAGCAGAAAATCGTCTCGCCCGGATTCTTGGCCGCCGGATCACCGGCGAAGGCGGCCTGCACGTCCGTGGCCAGCATGTGACGGATGCGCGGCAGGGTCTTCAGGAATTCATTGGAGAGGTTTTCGGCCCTCACCTCGCATTCAACGGAACAGGAGTTTTCGTCCTTCTCGCAGGCGAAGCAAAAACCGCGCTCCACCTGCTGGGTCAGTTCGCGGCGTACCTTCTCAAGCTTCGAGCCCACGAAATAAGCCATGTTCTGGGGCGTGATGAAGGATTCCTTGAAAAAACCCGGAAAAAGCACGGAGCGCAGCCGTTCCACGATCTCCGAGAGAAGCTCCACCGAAGGCATGGGCGAACCGAAAGACGGCTGGTGATAGACGCCTCTGTAAGATTCGGGAGCACAGAGGCTTTCCACCACTCCGCTCAGGACATTGTCGATCTTCAAATATTTGGCCATGCTCAGCTCTTGGATGCAAAAAGTTCAGTGGACAGATAGCGCTCGCCCGTGTCGCAGATGATGGCGACGATGAGCTTGCCTTCCATTTCCGGTTCCCGGGCAAGCTGCAAGGCAGCCCAGACATTGGCACCAGAGGATATTCCGCACAGGATTCCCTCTTCGCGGGCAAGGCGACGGGCCATGATCATGGCGTCCTCGTTGGAAACGGCGACTATGCGATCAATGGTGCCACGATCAAGGACTTCGGGAATGAAATTGGCGCCGATGCCCTGGATCTTGTGCGGTCCGGCCTGCCCGCCGCTCAGCAGAGGCGAGGCCGCCGGTTCCACGGCTACGGCCAGAAAACCCTGCTTGCGGCGCTTCAGGGTGCGCCCCACCCCAGTGATGGTCCCGCCCGTGCCCACTCCGGCCACCAATACGTCGATGCGTCCGTCGGTGTCGTGCCAGAGCTCTTCGGCCGTGGTCCGCTCGTGCATGGCCGGATTGGCCGGATTGACGAACTGGCCGGGCATGAACCCGTCCTCAAGGGACGCCAGGATCTTTTCCGCCTCGGCCACGGCTCCGGCCATGCCCGCCGACGCAGGCGTCAGCACGAGCTCCGCGCCCATGGCGGAAAGAAGCATGCGCCGCTCAACGCTCATGGACTCGGGCATGGTCAAAATGAGATGATAGCCGCGCACGGCGCAGACAAAGGCCAGACCCACGCCGGTGTTGCCGCTGGTGGGCTCGACAATGACCGATCCGGGACGAAGCCTGCCGCTGCGTTCGGCCTCGTCGATCATGCTCAGCGCGATGCGGTCCTTGATCGAGGACAGCGGGTTGAAAAATTCGAGCTTGACCACGACATCGGCCAGGCAGCCGGTGGTCAGGCGGTTCAGGCGAACCAGGGGGGTATTGCCGACCAGGTCGGTCATGGAATTTGCAATCTTCATAAAGCCTCCTGAAAAGGGCTGACGGCGCGAAAATGAACCAGGACGGGGGGTAAGTCCAGGCAAAAAAAATCCGGCCCTAGGCCGGATAGAAGCATGAAAAAATAAATCTTACTCCAAACCCTTGGTTATGAAATCAAGAGAAGTGAGAGCATCTTTCAGGCGCTTGCCGGGAGAAAATTTAATGTCTTTTCCCGGATGCGGGTCCTCGCCCTTGCGCGAGGCGCGTTCGACCACGGCCATGGTCCCGATGCCCGGCAGGTTGATCTTGTCCCCCTTGCTCAAGGACTCGGTGATACTCTCCATCATGGCGTCCACGACCCGTTCGGCCTCCTCCTCGGAGTAGCCCATTTCGGCCTTGAGGCGCTTGATGAGATCTGCTTTTTCGACATGAATCTCGGCGTTTTCCACTGCCATAAACGTCACCTCGCATTGGTATGGCTCATTAGATAGACAAAACCGCCCGCGCGGTAAAGAGCTTCACAAAGCTTTGTGAAATATTTATTGAAATGGCCCCCAATACTGCTTGAGGCTATGGGGGGTTATCCTTGCCTTGTCAATCCCGGGAGATCCGCAATGAATAGACCACACCTGCTCGTCGAAGAACGTGACGCCTGCGCCATAATCGCCTTCGTGGACAAACGCGGCCGCGCCACCCACGCCAATATCGTCAAAACCATCGACGCCCTGAAGAAAATGGCCCACCGCTCCGGCGACATCAACAGCGAAGGCGACGGCTGCGGCATCCTGACCGACATTCCGCGCTCCATCTGGGGGCAAAGGCTGGAAAATGCGGGACTGAGCCGCCACCTGAGCGAAAGCCGGGGCTTTTTCGTCGGCCACTTTTTTCTGCCTGCGGACGCAGCCGAGCAGGCCGGAGATTTGAAGGAGCGGCTGCGCGCCATCCTGACCGCATCCGGCGCGGAAACTCTCCTGGAAGTGGACGACCAGATGCACGCTGCCGAGCTCGGGCCCATGGCCCGGACCGAAGCGCCTCTTTTTCTGCAAATCTGCGGCCTGGTCCGCGACGACAACCGGCAGGAAGGCGGCAAGCGCCTCTTCAACATCCAGATGGAACTGGAGCGCGCCCTGCCCGATGCGCATGTCTGCTCGCTCAGCCTCGACAGCGTCATCTACAAGCTGCGCGGCACTCCCGACCTTCTGATCCGGGTCTACCCGGACCTGCAGAACCCGGACAGCAAATCGCTGATCACCCTCGGCCACAGCCGCTATTCCACCAACACCCTGCCCACGGCCCACCGCGCCCAGCCCTTCTCGCTGCTGGGACACAACGGGGAGATCAACACCATCGAGAAGCTGCGCAGCTCGGCCCGCGCGCTCGGCATCATGCCCACGCCCGGAGGCAGCGACTCCCAGGACCTGAACCGCATCCTCGAAGGGCTCATCCATGTGCACGGCTTTGAATTCATGGAAGCACTGGAGATGGTCTTCCCGGCCATCCACACCGAAGTGGAACGCATGCCCGCCGATCTGCGCCGCATGTACGGCTTCTACCGCTGGTTCTTCGCCCCTTCCGCCCAGGGCCCGGCGGCCGTGGTTTCGAGGTTCGGGGACATGTGCATGGGCAGCGTCGATGCCCTGGGCCTTCGCCCGCTGTGGTTCGGGGAGAGCGACTACGACTATTTCCTGTCCTCGGAGAAGGGCGTGGTCGATCTGCAAAGCACCATTCACGATCCGCGCCCGCTGGCCCCGGGCGAAAAAATCGCCATCATTTCCGGCGCGGGCAAGCGCGGCGAGGTGCTTGACTATTGCGCCCTGCAGGAGCGCCTGAAGCGTCTGTTCGAACAGGGACGACTGACCCCGCTGGCCGACAATCTGCACCGCAAAATCCCGGAATCCATCCTGAACTGCCCGGAAGGAGCCTGCCACGAGCTGCGCCGCTTCTTCCGGGACCGGCCCGTGTTCGACGACGGGGACTGCCCGGCCGTCTCGGCCCTGCTGGCGGCTTTTGGCTGGCACAAGTACGACCAGAACATGCGCAAACACGTCGCGGCCACGGGCAAGGGGCCCATCGGCTCCATGGGGCATCAGGGCCCGTTGTCCTGCATGGACGACGAAAGCCTGTCCAACGTCAGCGACTATTTCAAGGAGAACGTGGCCGTGGTCACCAACCCGGCCATTGATCGCGAACGCGAGGCCGAGCACTTCTCCACCGCCGTCATCCTCGGCGACCGCCCGGACAACCCGGACCGCCCGCCTGTGGGGCTACGCCTCAATACCCCCATCCTGCTCGGCGGCGAGTTCAGCCCCGCCCTGTCCTCCCTCGATATCCTGTCCGTATGCCGGGAACACGGCACGCACACCCTGGAACAGGTCCTTGATTTCTTCACCGCCCAGCAACGCGACCCCTCGCGCATAGCCATCCTCGACGCCACCTATGTCCCGGACCAGGGGCTGGCCAGTCGGCTGGACGAGCTTGAGGACGAAGCCTCCCAGGCCGTCGGGCGCGGCGCCGCCATCCTCGTTCTGGACGACAGCGCGAGCTTTGTGGACGGACGGGTCTACATCGATCCGGGCCTGACCACGGCCTGGCTGCACCGCGCCGCCGAAACGGGCCGCATCCCCCGCCTGCCCTCGATCATCGTGCGCAGCGGAGCCATCCGCAACCTGCACGATATCATGTTCGTGCTTGGTCTCGGCGCCGCCGCCGTGAACCCCTACATGCTCTGGAAACAGGCCTACGCCCAGGCCGAGAGCGCCGAAGGGCTCCAGCGCACCCTCTCCAACACCCTGACCGCGTTGCAGACGGGCGTGGAAAAGATCATGTCCACCATGGGCATCCACGAGCTGTGCGGATATGGCCGGATCTTCTCCTCCATCGGCCTCAAGCGGGAGCTTGAGGAAGTTTTCGGATGCGCCAACTTCTGCTCCTCCTCATCCGCCGGGCTTGGCTACGCGGAACTCGAAGCACAGGGCCGCAAGCGCGCGGAACTGGTCCTCCAGGGGCTCGAACGCAAGCTCGCGGGCGATCCCAGGCGCAACGCCAGAACCGGAAAAATCCTGCGCTCCGTGGCCGTGGGCAAGACCGGCTATCTGCAGATGGCCGAAGCCCTGGACGAAGTGGACCGGGACAACCCCGTCGGCCTGCGGCATCTGCTCGACATCACCACCCGCGACACCGCGCCCCTGCCGCTTGAAAACGTGGACATCTCCATCGGTCGGCACTCCATGCCGCTCCTGATCTGCGCCATGTCCTTCGGCTCCCAGGGGGAAAGCTCCTTTCGGGCCTATGCCGAGGCCGCGCGCAAGACGAACATCGTGTGCATGAACGGCGAGGGCGGCGAGATTCCGGACATGCTCGGCAAATACCGGGAAAATCGCGGTCAGCAGGTCGCCTCGGGACGCTTCGGCGTGTCCATGGAACTTTTAAACTCCGCCCGCTACCTTGAAATCAAGGTCGGCCAAGGCGCCAAACCCGGTGAGGGCGGCCACCTGCCCGGCTCCAAGGTCACGGAAATGGTGGCCCAGGCCCGGCACTGCAAGCCAGGCATCGCGCTCATTTCACCGTCCAACCATCACGACATCTATTCCATCGAAGATCTCTGCCAGATCATAACCGAACTCAAGACCGCAAACCCCGAGGCGCGCATATCCGTCAAAATCCCGGTCACCAGTGGCGTGGCCACCATCGCCGTGGGCGTGGCCAAGGCCGGGGCGCACATCGTCAACATCAGCGGCTTCGAGGGCGGCACGGGTGCGGCCCGCGAACACGCCAAGAAATATGTCGGCCTGCCCGTGGAGATCGGCGTCACCCAGGCCCACCGAGGGCTGGTCGAGGCGGGACTGCGGAATCAGGTCGAGCTGTGGTGCGACGGCGGCGTGCGTTCCGGAGCGGACGTGGTCAAGCTCATCTGCCTTGGCGCGGACCGGGTCGGGGTGGGCACGGTCGCGCTCATGGGCGTGGGCTGCATCAGCTGCGAGCAATGCCATCTGGACATCTGCCCGCGCGGCATCTCCACCCAGATCCGCACCGTGGAAGAGGCCAAGGCTCGCGGCGTGAAACTCTTCAAGCCGCTGCAAAGCGAGGTCGAAGCCGAGAATCTGGCCCGCCTGCTGCGCGCGTTTGGCGACCAGATCCGTCACATCCTGGCCGGACTCGGTGAAAGGAGACTGGCCGATCTGGTCGGGCGTACGGACCTTCTGGTCCAGGCCCGGGGCCATGATCAGGTCGACCTGACCGACCTCCTCGTGCCCGCGCCCATGGACTCCGTGAAATCATACTGTCCGGTGCCGCGCATCGTGCGCAGGCCGCTGGACAACCTGACCCGGCTCATCTCCGACATGGCCATCTCCACCCTCGGCCAGGAGTGCGGGTTCGTGCAGTACAAGGAAGAGAACGTGCGCTCCGTGGACCGCGCCGTGGGCACCTATCTGGCGGGAGCCATGGTGCGGGAGCGCGCGGCGGACGACCGGGGCAAGGTGGAACTGCTCCTGACCTCCTCGGTTCCCGGCAATGGGCTGTGCGCCTTCAATATCGACGGGATCGGCACCGTGGTCGAGGGCGGCGGGCAGGACGGCATCGCCAAGGGGGCGCGCGGCGGCGAGGTCTGTATCCTCAAAGGCGTGAACATCCTCGGCCAGCGCGTGGACGGGTCCGTGGGCAAGTCCCTGGCCTACGGCGCGCTTTCCGGCACGATCATGGTCCAGAACCAGGCCGACTCACGCGCCTGCGTGCGCATGTCCGGAGCCGATGCCATCTTCGGAGGACGCATCACCGCGCCCGTCGACGACGAACTCGGGAACATCGCCTCGCGTGCGCATCTGAAGGGTTTCGCCTTCGAGTACATGACCGGCGGCCGCGCCGTGGTCCTGGGCGATCCGGGCCCCTGGATGTGCGCTGGCATGACCGGCGGCGTCATCTACCAGTGCCTCTACCCGGAATGGAACTTCGGCCGCGAAAATCTGCAGCGCCGCTTTTCGAGCGGAGCGCACGTGGTCATCAAAAACCTGGACGAGGACGATATCGCACAGGTACGGGAGTTGCTGGACAAGTATGTAGGCACCCTGGAGCAGAGCTTCCAGAACGACGAGGCGCGGATCGTGCGCGGGCTGGCGGATGAGGCTCAGGCGCGCTTCGTCAAGATCGTGCCGGGGCGAGGCACGGGCATCAAGCCGGAATGAAAGGGCACATGGCGCCGGGACATCCAATCCGGCGCCATGCCGCCATACATTGACGGACGGCGTGCGGCGCGACCGCTGGGAGTCAAATCAGGCTGAAACCGCCGTACATGATCCCGGCGAAAATGCCGAAATTGAAGGCGCTGATCCAGGTCGTCCACGTGTAGCGACTCTTGTATATGGCCACCGCAATGACCCCGACAGTGATGAGTATGACGACCAGCCATTCCAGGCTGCCCCCGCCCCACTCCAGCAGATCCCTGGCGACGTAGATCTGCCCATACCCGAGCAACCCGCCATGCAACGCCGAGACCACACCGAAATGACTCAAGAAATCGTCGATAGCCTGGATGAACAGACAGATGATCACGGCGCCTAGGGCCAAGATGAATTGCGTCATGCTCCTCTCCTGAACTGCGCATAAGGCTTGACGGACATTCCAGACAAAACCCTTGCAATAAACAGGTTACACCAATCAACTCCTTTTCAGCAGCGGCGCCTTGAGCCGCATCCTGGAAAAATTCGATTCCGGTATCTTGACTCCCAAGACGGGTCTGTCCCGGACTTGCATGGCGGCTTGTGGGCGGGGAACGTATTCACAGCAGACACGGGGAAGTCTATCCAGGACGCACTCCCCGCAGGAATCGATGAGCGTCAGATCCAGGGTGAGAACAACGTGTTCGCGCTCATCCTCGAAGCCCTTCTTGGCGAAGAACCTGATGGCCGCCGCATTGTCGGCATCCGTATCTACGACAAACTGGCAGGCCCCGGCGTTGATCATGCGTTCCTGCAACTGTTCGTAGAGTTTGTGGGCCACGCCCATGGACTGGAATTCCCTTTCCACTCCCATCCAGACGATATAGCCGTACGCCCATGAATCCTTGCATGTGAGGGTGCCGATGATGAATCCAGCCAGGGTGTCGCCCACATGAGCCACGAGACTGAGCCCTGGTTCGGTGCTGAAGTGTCCGACCACCTCCCGTTCGTCCCAGGTACTGTACAAAAAGGGATAGAGCTCTTTGGTGAAAAGACGCTCGCCCATATGATAGACCTCGGCCAAGTCGTCCAGTTCCATCTCACGGATGCAAATTTTACTCTCAGAACAACTTTTTGCGCCCATGTAATAACTCTCTTTTTTACCATTGTACGGCAATTTTATGATATATTCGCGATAATTTCCGATTATTACAACTCTAAAATATAGACTTAGCGATGCATGATTTAGCTGTATTTACTATCTTATTTGCCCTGATACTCGAAATACTTGCAATAATAAATCTTGAGAGTAATACTTATACTGCAATCTCATTTGATATTTTTTGAATTTGCGCTCAATGTTGCGTCAACCGGCCCAAACAGAGCGCCATGAACCAGGCTGGTCAATGTGGCAATCCTGTTCCAGGATCGCAGTCCGGCGGAAAAATTCTTCCATGAGCGTCTGGCGGCCTTGGAGCGCGGTTCGCATTCAGGGCAGTCCTTGACGCCAGCATCCGCAGCGGCATTCTTGCCGCCGCCCAGACTCAAGGTCAGGACCACATGCTCCCGCTCATCCCGGAAGCCCTTCTTGGAAAAGAACCGAATGGCGGCGGTATTGCTGGCGTCCGTGTCCACCACAATCTGGTGCGCCCCGGACTCGGCCATGCGCAGGGCCACCCTGCCGTAAAGCTCATGGGCCACGCCGAGCGACTGAAACCTGCTGTCCACACCCAGCCAGATGATGTAGCCGTAGATCCGTGATGTCTTGGTGATAAGGGAGCCGATGATGAACCCGGCCAGTTCGCCGTCCACATCGGCCACGAGACTGAGCCCTGGTTCGGTGTTGAAATGCCCGACCACCTCCCGCTTGTCCCAGCTGCTGTACAGGAAAGGATAGAGTTCCTTGGTGAAGAGTCGCTCGCCCAAGTGATAGACTTGAGCCAGGTCGTCCAGCGCCATCTCGCGAATGGAGATCCGGGGGACTGTGCGGGGCGGGGTGCTCACAATTTTTGACTCCCACTGCTTCACCATGGCGGACCAATTTCGCGAGGGTTCCATGCTTTCCTCCGTTGTCTGCATGATTCGATCACCTGATTTTGCTCATTTTCTGTTCCCTAATATTTTACTCTTATGCCAAAGCAATCTTATGCCCATACTTCTACCGAGCACATTCCGCGAATGTAATGCATAACAATATTAAAATATGAATGCCCATAATACGTATCTGTACGTATTATGGGCATTCAACGCCCTGGGTATTTAACCCGTCAATCAAATATAATACTGAAATAATTGTTTTTTATTTTTCAGAAGGCTGTCATCTGAGAGACAAGCGGCGTACTACTTAAAAAAGTGACGAAAAAAATACAATATATTGAAATATAATGACAAATGAAAAATAACACTAGGTAGTACGTAGTTTTCGAACAGCACCACTCTTTCTCGATTTTTCAAAGCATGATCCGTGTCGGATCGCTTGTCCCCGGGGTTCTCCGGCAGAGAAAATGAGCCTTCGGTCGCATGCAACCGTCTGTTTGGACGGCAATATGCCCGACCCGTCCATGAGGACCAAAGGCTCATCGTTCCAAAATCACAAAGGCAGGCCCATGGCGATAACGGCCACGGCAACACAAACCGGAGTGATCAGAAAAGCGGCCACAAAACGCCGCAGTCGCCTCTCCTTGATACAGACGGCACACATCCCCTTGCTGTCATCGGCAAAGTACAACCCGCATTTTGGACACGCATAGATAGTCATGAGAAAGCCCTCCATTTATTTCCCGAATGACTATCATTTTTTACGGACTTTACCATCCATTATCGATGAAAACGGTAATAAATATGCACATATACTGATATAAAAATATTAAATCATACTTATAAAAAGCAGTATATAATCATATTTACTACGTAGTTTATACTTATAAAACTGAAACGCAGCTAAAGATTTAAGTCCGTATCTGATCCCGGAGTCCACAAACACCACTTATTGCCGTGAAGTCCCGGCCGGAGATTCCCCGGTGCCGATCCCTTCAGTGTACGAGGATGACGCGTTGCCTGACAGACCTGCAAAATACGTCCGTACGTCTGTCTCTGAATCTCCATACCTGGCGTGCCATCCTGCCGGAACAGGCATTTCCTCGTAAAGCTCCACTCGCCTGGCCTCAAGCAGCCGTACGGGACGTCCCATCCATTCGGCGGCGCAGTACACGCGCCTTCCCGCATGTTCCGACAGAGCCCTCAGCCACTTCAGACCGTCCACGCAGCGCAGCAAATGGTGATCAAGGATGACGTTCCCGACGTTTTTGACCAGGCGAACGGCATTGCGCCAAGCCTGCTCGCGCTCCGCCGCGCCCAGTTGGGCGCGGTACAGAGGCGGACCAGCAGCGAGCACGGTTGTCGGCCGCCACTCGATGATGTGGTCCACGGCGCGATCGTCCAGGAGCTGAATGTCGGAGGCATGCACGAACACACGGCCGTGACCTGTGATTCGGGTCATCATGACCGAGCCACCACGACTTTCGCAAGCGCCATGGGGATAAAGGGGCGAAAAGGAGATGTCCCCCAGATCCAACCCTTGCGCCACGCGCAGTTTAAGACCGAATATGCGCATGAGCGTATCGAAACGCGTGCGCATGCCGGGCGAAAGCGAGGTCGCGGATGGACACCAGCAGCGCCGCAAGCCCGTGGCTGGCGGGAGATGACGGATATCCAATTGGTAGGGATTGGCGCTTGCCAGGGGGATGTGGTCGCCGTGAAAATGGCTGACGACAACGTCCGTGGCCGTTCTGAGCTCAGCCAGGATCCGCCTTCTGACCGCGATTCCCATGGCGATCTGCAAGGGATGCGGCAGCAGTCCGTGGCGGACGTAGCCAAGGGCTATGCCGGGATCGATGACGATGCGCCGCCCCGGCGTTTCGACCACGCAACACAGGCCGCGAACCCCCAAGGATTCCGTGCCGAGTATGTCGATAGTCATACCCATGGCCAGGCTCCGCCGTATTGCCCATGTTTCGGCTGACCGGACTTGAGCGCCCCCGCAGCATTTTCGATCATGAAATCCCGCTCTCTTGGCAACGCTAAAATTGATAAGACATCCGTGGCCAAATGCCCAGACGGCCGGCACGGCAAGCCGTGATCCGAGCCTTCTCAATGAAAAATTTCAGACAGGACCAGAAACATACAAAACAAAATTACGCATAAAAAGAAGTAGTTTTTTTCATAAAAAATTGAAAATATTAAAAAAAAAATATCGCATTAAGCATATTATTGATGCAATGATTTTTTTTTGTTAAATCAAATACAATACTCATTATTACCATTGACATCCATTCATAAATAAGTATTTGATAAAATCATTGATATTTTTCATTCATTTATAATTTTTTGCATATTTTTTTTATCACTGCGTTCAGTGTATGTAATAAAAAAACGATTCGACCGGGCGCACCATCATGTTCGTTCGTCCAACCCATCTGAAAGCTTCCACCTGTGAATCCACGATCCCTCTTCGTGAGCAGTCGCCACACATTTGCCCGAAAACAGCCTTGCCGCCCGAGCAAAAACCGGTCGCAGCTCCTGACACTGACGTCATGAATTTCACCATGACGTCCGCATCTCAAAGCTGACCCACTAAAACGCGAGATAGGGCCAAGCCATGGCTGCCGACAACCGCCAACTCTTTGCTCATCCGCGAAACGGGAGATGGGAACCATGATAAAACAGTATCACACTGGAGGTGGAAGATGAAAAACATTTCATTCATTTATACTGAAAACATGAATGTTTAAAACAAAGTTATTTGTTTTAAACACAAACAGTCATGAGTAAACTCAAAATTTAAATCATATAACAAGACTCACCACGAATTTAATACATACGTAATAATTATTGGAGGAATACAAAATGCTAAAACATATACTTATCCTAATTATTTTCTGTTTTCCAATAAATGTTTTTGCCGAAGAAGCAAATTACATAGTCATCAATCAAGGATCAGAGTCTCGTTGCATGTCGGCCTTATCAAATGATAAATTTTGCGAGGACGATTATAAAGGAAATTATTATCTTGGAACTGGCGATTGCGTAACTATTGAAGATGATCGTGTTAACAGCGGCCACTTGATATTGCGTGCGGATTGCCTAGGATTACACTGCCCATTGTATCGTTTTAGTAAATATATATACGTATATGGAAAAAATCCTGACTCTCCAGAACCTGTACTCGGAACCGTAACTTTTTTATCAGACGGCTCACGCATCAACCAAATGATTTGGCTACATGATTCCAAGCAGTCATTTTTCCCTCTACGCAAATAAAACAACTTAATTTACATCAAAAACTCCATGAGAGCTGTTATGAATTCATCTATACAAATAATCCAATTAATTTATTCACAAGGAGATTATTATGCGCAAATTCATGCATTTAATTTTCTTCAGTGTTATCGCAATGCTCTGCTTGCATGTTCAGGCGCAGGCAGATTCTTGTTTCAAGATGATCAACATTGACTCCGAGGACAGCGCTTCGTTTTTTGCTTACAGTGTCAACGCTGATGGCCAGGTGGTCGGAGAACGCTGGTGCGCATCTCAAAGTCGGGCATCACTTTGGGACCCCGCCAACGGAATGAGAGATCTCGGTATTCTTCCGGGTGCGATCAGCAGCACTGCGTACGGCATCAACAGCCAGGGGAATGTCGTGGGCGGTTGCAGCACTCCCGAAGGCAAGCAGGCTTTTCTGTGGGATTCCGTAAACGGCATGAGGGATCTTGGAAATCTTCCCGGCGGGACCCACAGCGTCGCTTACGACATCAACAGTCACGGCCAGGTGGTCGGTTACAGCGGCATCCCCTCGAAAAAGAGCGCTTTTCTTTGGGATCCGGCAACAGGAATGAAGGAACTGGGAAACCTCAAGGGAGGAAATCAGAGCAGGGCCTACGGCATCAACGACCACGGTCAGGTTGTGGGATTTAGCGGCAATTCGGCATGGGGCCGGGCATTTCTATGGGACGAAACATCCGGGATGAAGGACCTGGGCTGCCTCCCTGGTGGAACCGAAAGCAAGTCATACGGCATAAACAACAGCGGTCAGGTGGTAGGATTCAGCTCCACTCCTGCGGGAAACAGAGCCTTCCTGTGGGATCCGGCCAGCGGAATGAAGGATCTGGGAACGCTCCCCGGCGGAATTGAAAGCAGGGCCTTCAAAATCACGGACGATGGAATCGTGGTTGGGTTCAGCGTCTGTTCCTCCGGGCACAGGGCGTTTATCTGGGATTCCGTAAACGGGATGCGGGATTTGAACGTCCTGCTTGAAGAGGAGTGTAATAAGGAGGGACGCTTATTGACCGATGCCCGAGCCATCAGAAAAGACAGAACGGGCAATACACTCATCGCCACCCGGCATTGCAATGGCTGCTGCATTGTCGAAAACGTCATGATGAGCAGCCTTGGAAACTGAAGTCAGGGCGCCTTGAATTCCTGTGGCGTTTAGAATCAGCCCCGGTTTTCACACCGGGGCTGATTTGTCCGGAGTAAGACAACAGCATGAAACTAATCAGAGTATGCAATAAGTTTCAATCCACACCCCCCTTGAAGGGGCGACTCCGGACCGGCGTACCCGCCTCCATCAAAGTTTCAATCCACGCTCCTTGTTGTGAAGCGACATTTTCAGTGCGAACGCATTCACCTCCTCATTGTGAAACGCAACAGCGGCACTGACCGGGAACACGCGTTTCAAGCTACAGTTTTTCAAGCAAGGTGACACTACCTGGAAGATCTTTTTTAATATGCAGCCTGTAGTCGGCATAGGAACGGGCTGGCACCGCTTCGGCCCCACCAACGGACTCAACCGTGATTGTGTTGAACAGCACATGCGCGTGGGCGTTGCCCAATTTATTGTCATGTCTGAAAATGAAAAGCTTTCTGGCGGCCATTTTGCCACGAGCGGCTGAACGGTCGTGTTCGAACATGTTCAGGAGAGACTCCCACAGCAAGGCCACATCCTCTTCGGAAAATCCGGTCTGAGCGGCCAGGGCGGCAGAGACGAAGCCCTCCATGCGGTACAGCGCATAGGGCACGACATACTTGCTGCCCATGGTCCTGTTTTCTCCGTGCTGCACGTCAGCCTCTTTGCTCGTGGTCACGGCCATGCGGATGATCTTGACCTCCTGAGGGACAATGGCATCAACGCTGCGGGCGAAAGTGAACTGCACCGGACCGCGCACCTGACCACAGTTCACCTCGGTGGTCATGACCGCTCCGAAACTGCGGACGTCATAAAAATTTGCACACATCCACTCCGTGAGCCGTCTTGAATCGTCGCCGCATTTTGGCGGTTTCCTGCTCTGCGGCTCAAGATCGCAGGCCGTATAGGCCATACGGTGCTGGTCGTTGAGGACGGCTTTTTCGCGGACATAGATATTGAAACCTTCCTGACCGCCTTTGCGCAACTCCACGTAATTGCGCACTTTTCGCTTCAGACACACGTCCGTAACCAGGCCAAATCCGGTCTCGGGGTCTATGCGCGGCATGTTGCCAGCATCCGGGTCGCCGTTGGGATTGCCAAATTCCACGTCGAAGAAAAAGACAAAATCATATCGATTATCAATGATACCCATGCGAAGGCTCCTGATTGATTTTTCCGTGGCAAACATTCTTTTGCTGATAATAACCTATATTGAAAATTCCTTGCTCCAGCAGGGTGAGATGAGCCGGAAAAGTGTCGATGCCCTGCAGTACGTCACGAATTTTTTTGGTGTACGCATTTTCGAATACGCCTTTCTTGAAATGCTGCCGGGAACACCGCAAAAGTTCAGGAAAAACACGGGAAGGGGTTGCGGAAGCGACATTGAAGTATCGGTCACGAAACGCTCCGCCAAGCTCATACCCCAATACGCCCTGCTGCTTCTTTTCCAATATCGCAAACAATCGGCCCAGAAGATAAGGGCTGTCTGTCCGCGCTTCATCAAGAGATTCACGAATGTCACCCGCAATTTCAGGATGATTGCGCAGAAGACAGGCTTTCAGCGTGGCAGCTCGCAGGTATGTGACCTGCCTGTCCGTACGGATTCGGCTCAGCACGATGGAAAACAGAGATTTCGGATAGCAGGATCCGGTCAGGATGCTGCGAACGAGGGCACCACCGAGGATGGGCGGAATGGTGTCGAACTCATTGCCATGCGGACTTTTTCGGCCCTGATGGCTCGCCGTCGCGCAGAGCAACTGCCGGATGGAAGGAAGTCTTGGCTGCGAATCGTATTGCCTTTCGATGGCAAGGGCCGCGTAATGCCGGGCCACCGCATGCACGAGCTCGCCGAGAGGACTGCAATGCCAGAAACGGACCACGAGGCGCGCCCTGTTCGCCTGAAGCCCGAGGATATGGCACTGGCTCTCCAGCTCCCCGTCGCCAAGCGAACCAGGCCCCGACTCTGCCTTGCTCAGGGCCATGAGCATTTCTCGGACCGCTTGCGCGGTCATTGCGCCCGTTGCGCGTGAACACTGCTCTTCACCTGAAGCGTCATCCGCGGCCTGCGGCAACATCAGCGTACGTATCGCGTCTTCCGCTCCGGGCGAGTCCGCCCAGAAGACGGTTGTCGTGCCGCCAATCTGGATGCTATGCCCGTTGTCCTTGTGGAGCAGATGATTGAGCGCAGTCGTGTAGGCAAAGGCGGCCTCTTCACCTACCGGAGCGTTGTAACTCTGCTCCTTGCCATAGGAAGAGAACGCATCCTTATTGAACGAGACAAGAGCCGCGCCTGTGGTTTGCGAGTCCTTGACCTCTTTCAAGGGCTGATGAATCCGGGCGATGTTTTGCACACAACCCGTGACAAGACATTTTGCCTTGATCTTGAACTTGTTCTGGCCCCAATTCAGCCAGTTTTTTTCCCAGTATTTCCGAAAAGCCGGTCTTTCATGGACCAGACAGGAATCGCCCTGCAGTTTGAAAGCGATGATCCCCGAGATGACAGCGTCCTGGTGCTCCCAGTCCGAAACCGTCCTCGGATTCCAATCCCGCAGGAATTTTAGCACGGCAAGAATGCCCACATCCTGCGTCGCGTTGCCCAATTCCTCGACGATGTCGCGAAATGCCCGTCCATGCTCTGGAGCCAGCCTGTCACCTTCGATGCCCAGAGAATATTTCGCCTTGTCCACAAGAACATACGCGGCGACATTCGATTTCCGGCATGCGGCTTCCAGCGTCCACGGAACCAAGCTTCGCTGACCGCTGCCCCCGCTTTTACCGCTCTCGCCAAGAGAAATGACCCGCTCCAGTTTCCCCTGTTCCGAAATTTCTACAACATGGGTGATGCGCTGATACGTGTACCCCGGAAGGGGAATGCCGAAGCGCCCGTCATTCACCATCCGCTGGTAGTATTCATGGAGCGCGGAGAGAATCATTGACGCGACTCCTTCCAGTATCTGGCCACTTCAATGACGCCGCCTTCGATGCGCGGGTGATAAAAGAGAGGAGTCATATCATCGCTGAAGTCGATGTCGTAAAGCATCACTCCCAGATCACGCGAGGGGTGATCCCACAATTTGGAGACAGGCATCGTGCCTTCCAGCAACTCAAAATGCGCTGGAAACTCCCGGCATCCCAGATATGGACGATGGAAGCATTTTCCAGTTCGCGCGCGACGATTGAAGCAGTCCAGATGCTTGCCAAAACTGTCATCGGGTCCCGCCCTTTCAGTCAGTTCGAAACGGGCCTCGATAACATACGCGACATTGCGCAGCACCAGCGAGGTTCGCTGCTGACGAACACGGACATCGTTGGCGACAAGCTCCAGGGGCTTTTTGTGCTTCAGGGCCTGCACTACCTTGTCCTTGGAAACGGTCTCGCCGACCTCGTTTCTTCGGATGGAATCGAACACGATCGGATTGAGCACGCCAATCCTGATCACCACCCAACGTATCGCCGGTTTCCAATATATCGCTTCAAGAATGCCACGCGCCGCAGAAGGAGTCATTACCTCATAACTGACTCGCTCCACCTTCATTTCGGGGCGTGTGAAGCATGCGTATTCACCCCAAACCAACAATCGTATCCCATGGGCCATTGCTCACCTGCGACGATTACAGGGTTTGCCGAGGGGTCGAACGTCTTTTTGTGCCGCGCGTTCAAGTATTTATTACGCAAAATTTGAAACGATAAAAAAATGAATATAAAAATCAAATCTATAAAATCATACTTATTTACTATATAAATAAATGAATAAATCAAAATAATATTATAACGGTTCAATTTAATGAAAAAAAATTATATTTGTTTTCGATTATAGCACAAACAAAAAAATTAAGACAAGATTATTGTCGCGTCATACATTTAGTGCGCATTTACTGTGAATAAAATTTGTTATCAAAACGACAGCAAAGATTGTCATACAAAGATTTTGAAATAGAATGTATCGTATTTTTAAATAACCAACCTTCAAAATCCAAGACGTCGCGCCCGGCACAGAATTGTGCAGGTAGTCTCGGAAAATCAGGCCGTCACTGTCGGCAGGATTGAAATGCTTGATTTAAGGGAAGTCCCAAGAGAATCGAACGGTCCGAAGTTTTCCGGCAGATCAGGCCCAAGTCGAATGTAAAGTTCGCCGAATGAATGCGTTGAAGCACCTTACATCATATGGATAAAGCGGCAGGACCGAAGCCCTGCTCCTTGCCAGTGAGCAACTCCATAAATGCGGATCTACTGTTCATGGTACATGCCTCCTTATTGGGGTCATAATCCATAAACACTGCACTCCGCATACCACACCGACAACCAGCTCTTTTCATTCATCTCTTTAATGTATTGAAATTTTACCAGGGAACCTACTGTAACAATTATCGACGCGAGAAGCCCGCGATGAATGCAGTCAGGATAAATTGAAACACCAATTCAAAGAATTACATGAATATATGCTGCTGTAAGAAATTCCAACAGACACTGTTGCTTTTAGCCTTAAAGCCCCAGCGAGGGCACTCGGGCATGGGTGCTCCGCCGCGATTTCGTTCATGGAGCGGCTCTTGTAACGGCATGACTCCCTGAAAAGCAGAGCCAGGTTCAACCGGCACCGTCACCGCTTCATTTTCCGGTCGGAAGCGAAGAGGCTTTCGTTCAGAGCTTCGTCACCAGCCTGCGCAAATGTCTTCAGAATATCCCATTCGGCCTTGATACGGGCCCTGATCTGGTCCCAGCCAAGTTCGTCATCATGCCGCCGGATGGAGGGACCGGATCGCAGGTTTTCATACGCCGCGAGCGCCTTGCGCGCGGAAGACGCCATCGAAAAGACATCGGCCGTGGCGCGAGCGGAGGCGACCAAGGCCGCCCTCTCTTCCCGCGAACGCCCATGAACCCACTGTAGCGCAGCGTAGAAGGCCTCCCTTGTCTCCTCCCTGATCACCCGGCCGTTATCCCCGTCCACGACGACTTCCCGGACACCCGGCGCATCAAGGGCCACCACCGGCAGGCCGGACGCCATCGCTTCGGTCAGGACCATGCCCTGGGTTTCGCTTTTCGACGCGAACGCGAACACGTCCATGGCATTGAGCGCATCGGCGAGGGCGTCCTTCTCCAGTACGCCACAGGTATGGAGCCGCCCGCTCATGCCGGCCCCGGCAAAGATATGCTTGATCGCCTCCAGCGAAGGCCCGGCGCCGACCAGCAGAAAAACCGCCGCGCCATGCTCCTTCATGAAGTCCGCAACCGATCGTGCGAGAAATTCCAGGTTCTTTTCGGGGGCCAGGCGGCCCATGTGCCCGACCACAAACGCATCCTCGGGGATATGCTTTTTCATCCTGAAATCCCGACCCTTGCCCTTTGTAAAGCGCTCCACGCTAACCCCTGTGGGCACCACCAATACCGGCGAGGTGACGCCGCGCCGGATCAGCATGTCGCGAATGCTCTGGCTTGGCGCAAAAACCTGATCGGCAAGATTGGCATAGCGAGTGGACAGCTCGATGACGAAACGCTTCATCGCCAGCGAATCGCCCGGCACATAGTGCGTGTACTGCTCGTAAAGCGTGTGATGGGTGAACACCAGCGGCAGGTCGAACTTGCGGGCTATCCGCAGAGCGGTCATGCCGAGCAGGAAGGGATGCTGGGAGTGGATGACATCGGGGCCGAATTCCTCCATCCTGTCGTACAGTCCCCGCGATACCGGCAGCACCACCGAAAAGTCGCTGCCATTGAAATGCTGGATGGCGGGAATACGGAAGACATCGGTTTCATGCTCCGGCGCATTCTCGAATTCCGGCGCCACGACCAGCACGCGGTGCCCCAGTTCCCGGTATGCCTTCGCGAACGCTTCCACCGAGCGCGCCACGCCCCCCACGTGCGGTGTGAAAGTGTTCGTGATGAGCGCGATGTTCATGACGGGTTTTCCTTTGTTGCCACGATCACGGTTGTGGCGCTTCGTTCCAGCGTGACAGGCTCATGGCCTGGGAGACGAACGTCGATGAGCGGCTGCTGATCGCGCCATGCCGTTCGCAAGACGATTTCAACGCTGGTTTCCGAGACTGGATTCAGGGCAATCGACACCGGACCGAAGCTTGTGGGAGCCGGTCCGAACAGCACGGGTCTGCCTTCCTTCAGCCAGCGCCCGGGAATACCCGCACACAGAATCAGACGATCGCCCTCTTCACGCACAAAAGAGTTGCGCACCATTAGGACCCATTCGGCCGCCGCCCAGACATGATGGCCGTCCCCCATGCACCCTCCCCGGGTATGCGGATGAATCGCTTCAGGCCACTGGCCCGTCGACGTCGCCAGCCCGGCCACCGCGTCCATCAGCTCCAGATGCCGGGGGTCATTGGCTCGTAGCAACACCTGAGCCACATGCAGGGTCAGATACGCGTTGAGACCGGAATGGATCATGTCCTGAAAAAAAGCGCCTTCGATGAAACAGGCTTTGAGCAGAAACTCCGCGCAATCGAGCAGCCGGGGATCGTCCGGGGCATGCAGTTGCAGGGGGTAGCCGGAAACGATCGACCCGATGGCGCCGGAATCCAGCCGCCGATACGGCGAAGCCGGCATGCCCGGACGTCCCAGCCGCTGCGCGCAGGAAGCCAGGCTGCGCTCCACCGACCCGGTGAAATCGACGGCGGCGCGCGTGAACTCCGCAGCCATGTCGGCATCGTGGCCATGGACCAGAGCCGCTGCGCAATGCAGTCCGGCAATGCCCCAGAAGTCATCCCAGTAGTAGTAATCGTTGGGACCGAGGTGCTCGGCGCTGAATCCCGCCGGCAGCAAGCCCGCATGTGGGGCGGCGAGTGTGTCGGAAAGACGCTTGCGTATGATCCAGCGCGCGCCGCGTGCAATCACGCTGCGCCAGTCGGCGGTCAGTTTCCTGCCGCTGATTTGCTGGTAGCGATGCAGGATCCACAGCACCTCACCGTTGGAATCCCACTCGCCGTCCTGCGACCGAAAATAGCCGAGCGGAGTCTGGCGCTCCGGAAAGCGCCTGAGCGCGCGTTCGGCACGCGCCTCCAGGCCCACGCACAGCAGGGCATGGATGATGTAGGCGGCATCACGAAACCAGAAACGCCTGTAGGTCGATGGGCCCGGGTACACATCGTCCGGCGAATGCAGAATCAACGAGGTGATCGCCGCGTCATAGAGTTCCTGGTACTTGCGATCGGGACACTGCAACATGCACGCGCCTTCGCGCAGATCCGTCCAGGCATTTTGCGCAAGCACGGGGGCCTTGTGCTGCAGCGGAATACGGGCGGTCAGGACCCTCTCGCCGTCTTCGGGTATCGCGAACAGCGCCGCCGCCGTCACCATGCCGTGGTCGCAACTGCCCGCGCCGCGTTCTTCCATTTCGGCGTGGGCATGCGCCTGCCTCAAATGAAGCGCGACATCGCCATGGCCATAATCGGATACAAGGTGACGTTCCACCGGCGCGCTGAACACGACACTCTGTTCCTCGTTCACGGTCCAGGTCCTGCGATCAGGGGAAAGAGCCACCTCATTGATGAAACTGATCCCTTCCGCATTGGCCGGGCGCAACGCGAGCGCCAGCCAGGCGGGGCCGTCGGCCCGGGCCGTCAGAGTTAGCACGCACACCGGCATCCCGCCTTCGAGTTCAACGCTCGCCGTGCTGCTCAGGATCAGGCCGCCCTCCTGAACCCGTGTCGTGATCGCAAGGCCGCTGGACATGTCCTGCCGCTGATCGCCGCTCAGGCTACGCGACGGAAACAGGTTGCGCCCACCTTCCGTACACACCCAGCCGTCCAGGGACCAGCCGTCCAGGCAGGGCGTCAGGAGTCCGCGCGGATCGACCAGCGGAAATTCCTCGCAGTCGGGATAACCGAGCGCGGTCCAGTTGCGATGGGTGAGATTGATATGCGAGACCGAAAATGCGCGTGGAATGAATGATTCGTCATTGGGGTTGAATTGGCGTTCGACCCAGTAGGGCCACACCCAGTCCATGTTGTACTGGATCACGCGGCTGTTGATCAGGCCGCGCGCGTGAAACACGACCCCCGCACGCAACAGTTCAACCGGTTCGCCCACTTCGGAGGGCTGAGCGAAACTGCGCAGCCGCGCGAGCAGTTCGATCGGATCGAGGAAACCCTGGCGACGCGCCGCGCGCCGTATGATGTATTGCAAAAAGGTCCATTTTGAAAATTTCATGAGCTGTCCTTGGTGGGTCCTGCCCTTTTCCCTGCTTCAGGCCCGGGCTTGCCGCCCTGCACGACTTCGCTTTTCCGCGAATACGCCGCCAGAGCCCGCCGCGCCAGTTTGTTGAAATAAAGCAACGCAACGATCGTCATGACGAACCCCAGGCCATAGATCGCCCACTGCAACGGCGAACGCTCCATTTCACCCCGCAGTAGGCTTGCCAGATCGGCGGTGATCGAGCCCAAGTAGACGTTGTGCAACGAAAACGGAATGAACCCGATCAGCGAGCCGAGCACGAAGCCCTTGAACGTGAACCCAGTCAGTCCGAAGAGATAATTGGAAATCTTGCCCGGAAAGAACGGGATCAGCCGGGTGAGCATCACGACTTTCAAGTCGTGACGCGCCATTTCTTCGCTGACGACCTGCAACCTGCCGTGACCGACGATGAACCGCGAGGCGCGCTCGCCAAACAGGTGGCGGGCGATCAGGAAGGCCAGCGACGCGCCAATGGCCGTACCCGCCACGACCAGCACGGTCCCCTTGCTGACGCCGAACACGAAACCGGCACCCGTGGTGACGAAAAAGCCCGGCAAAAGCAGGACCACTACCGCCGCCATGAGCAGGATGAAGTAGACTCCGGCCATCACACCCTGCGCGTCTATCCACTCCAGCAATGCGACCAGTTGCTCGTGAAGATCGAAATAGACGAGCACGGCGAGAATCAGGCCGACAAACACAATGCCCGAGGCAATGCCAAGCAAAGGTCTTTTCATGCCTGTCGCGACGAATGAAGTGAAAGCACTGGATATGGATTTGATCATTTCCTTTTTTACCTGGGCTGTGAAATTTATTCGAAAATTTGAAAGCAGCTTACAAATGCTATAAATTTTCTGATTTTGATTTCATTTAAACATAATTTACTGATATAATTACATGGTCATTCCAGCATATATTCTCAAACAAAACAAAAAAAGAAGCCTTCAATTCCTCCGCTAGCATGGTTGACGTGCCGTGTCCAAAAAAGTCTGCCCCCATCAGGATCGACGTCGACTGCACTCCCGCCCTTACGGACTCCGGAAGCCCACAAAAGGTCTAAGCGGGACGCGCGCCATGCGCGGCACAAACGAAAACTATTTTTTGTGCCCCGATTCGGGTATGGATTTGTGGAAACTGAACGCCGGGGAGAGGGAGACGCGAACATGTCGGTTTTGCATACGTTGAGATTGGCGGCGGTGTTGACAGGCACCCTTTGCTTCCTGATTTGGCCCTTGTCGGACCCGGCCACGTGCGCGCCGGATTCCGCCGGACAGGAAATGCGCGAACTGGAACAGGAGGGGAAGCTCACCGTCCGGGCCCTGCGTGGCTGGAACATGCTGCCAGCCCCGTTCATGCGGCTTGCCCTGGAACTGCATCAAGGCGGAATCGACATTCTCGGGGCAGACGTGCAGAAAATTTTGTCCCTGGCGCACGAGGCAAAAAGCGCGAATGCCGGGTCCCTGGCCAAACATGTCGACACCCTGGAAGCGCTGGCCAAATACATGCAGGAATTCGCGGCCCGGCAGGCGAACGCCCCCGCCGCGCCCCTGCCCAATGGACCGGAACACGCAGGCGGCGAACCGAGCACGGCCCCGCCTGTCCGGGTGCCTGGCCCGGTGCCTGGCCCGGTGCCCGTACAAGACTCTGATCTGCTCGGTACGGACGATTACGACTGGCGAAACACTCCGGACCTGCAGGCCGAGAAACAGGCCATCGGACAGCGGCAGAACGATTTCCGGCAGGCCATGGACCGCAAGGACATCGCGGGGGCTACGGCCCTCATCGCCAAGGGCCGGCGCGACGTCTACGCGGCGCTGTTCGCGGCCAACCCCGACGCCATGCCGTCGTTTGGGGCCCTGTTCGAAGCGGCGGAAATCACGTTCCTGAGTCCTCCCGCCGAGCCGGAAAAGGACCCAACGCTCAGAACTGCCGAGTATGCATTGGAACTGGACGGATTCACCTTCTATGCAAGGTGGATGAAAGATGGCGACACCTGGTTTCTGGCCGATTTTTGAAGGGGCTTGCTCATGAGGATCAAATTTTTCTGCACTGCGCTTCTGCTTCTTTTTCTTGCCTTGACGCATGACGGCCTGGCCTGGAACCAGGGAACGCATCGGCAGATCAACTACGAAGCGGTCAATGTTTTCTACAGGCAGATGGAAGGCAAGAAGAAGTATCTTCTGGGACCGTTGCCGGAAGAATTGCGCCAAAAACCCTGCCGGGGCATTGCCGTGACCAGCTCCGGCCTTGACATCGGGCATTACACGATCGCCGAGGGTTCCTTCACGATGCCGCAGTGGATCATCGTGGGCGGCGACTGGGCCGACGAACCGCACCTGTATGCCTCGGTGCGGCATTTCTACGACCCCCTTGGCCTTGTGAAGCCATACCTGACGGATCAGTTCTGGGCCCACGGAGTCCTCTATGAAGCCCCCGGCATCGATGCCAAGACATGGGGGCTGGACCACCCGGACAATCCGTTCAGCTTCCGGCAGGGGCTGACCTATTACAAGCTCGCCATGGAGGTCGACGACAGCGTTCCCCTGCCGCCCACGCTCGCCCCGAATCATTTCAAGCTCAACCTGAATCTGGCTCCGGTTGATCATGCCGACCAACGCAGCGTCTATCTCGCGTTGGCGTACCGGGCGCTGGGCGAGGCCATGCACATGCTGGGCGACATGACGCAGCCCGCGCACGTCCGCAACGACTCCCATCCCCTCGACGAACCCATCGAGACGCGCATCTTCAGCGAGCATGTCCGCGCAGCGGCCGCGGACCCTTTCCTGGATCCCCGGCTGACGCCCCTGCTGGCCAGCGCCGGCGGCACCCTCCAGGAACCCGAACGCCTGGTCCGCGAAGTGGCGAGCTTCACCAACAGTCATTTCTATTCCGAGGACACCATCCACGACAAGGCTTCCAAAATCATTCCGAACAATTACGACCCGCTCCTGGCCCACGCCTATCCGTCTCCGCAATTTTCCGATCTGCGTGAAAGCGCCACCCTCGTTCAGGGCTATCTGATCAAGCGCAGGGTCAAACGCTACGACGGCCAGGGGGGAGCCTTCGACTGGACGCGAGTGCCCATGGCGCAGGAACGGCTCAGTTTTCACTGGTTCGACCCGGACCAGTCCATCTGGAACGACCCGCTGGAATCCGCGGCCTCCTACTCGGGCGCCACGGGGCGCTATCACATCCCGAACGCCTACGCGCCGAATCAGGCCAAGGTGCTGCTGCCCATCGCCATCCATGCCAATGCGGATCTGATGGACATGTTTTTTCCGACCATGGAGCTTGTCTCGACTTTTGCCGAAAAAGGCGTGGAAAAAGGGGATGCACCAAGCGGGGCCGAGTATTCGAGGTATGTGATCGAGGTCGAGACGGACATGACGCACCACCAGGAGCAGGACGTGGCCTGGAAAGCCTATGGGCTTGCGATCGAATACACCGGTCCGGCGACGCTGGTCATCGCCCGCGACGGGAAGCCGGTCAGCAGGCGCGCGCTGCATTTCCGGAAGGGCAGGCTCGAAGCCATCGAAAAGGCCGACGGCACCCTTGAGAAGAAGAAATTGCGTCTTTACTCGACTCTGGGCGAACACGCCCTGACTGAGGAAGAGGAATTCTATGGCATCGAGGACGGCCAGACGGCCCATGTGGAGATCGAAGCGGGAACAAGGCGCTTCAAGAGCGAACCCTTTACCTACAAGAAAAAGGACACAACGGTCGTCATCCAGCCGCCGCGCATCGTGACATACGAGATGGCCGAGGGCGCCACCCAGGTCACGCACGAGTTCGAGGCGACCGCCCGCCCCGATGACGCCTATCGTTTCGTGTGGGACTTCGGCGACGGAGCGACCTTCTCCGAAGACCTGCGGCCCGGCGTCTCGTCAAAGATCAGTCATACCTACACGAATCTGAAGGCCAAAGACCGCTTCCATCCCGAAGTCAGGCTGGAAAGCACAAGTGGCGCCGCGCTGGCCAAGGACGCCGTAACCATCGACATTACGGAAAAAGAGGACGTCGCCGAGCCCGCTCCGGCGACAGCAGAAGGCGGCGGACGCTGGATGCTGACCAGGACCTGGCAGGACATCCTCGAAAGCTCCCGTTTCAACACCGTCAATGTTCAAGGTACGGAGACATCCGCCTCGATCCATATCTCCGTGAAGGATCGCAGCGCCACCTGGGTATTCGACTACGGGGCCAGCTGGTCGCCGCTGCCGGTCTCGGCCGCGCCGAGAGAAGAGGTGGAAATCCTGCTCAAAGTCGACAGGGCGGAAGGATCAACGGGGCCGGTCTGGTCATGCGGGCTCGAAATTTACGACGGCCGCCACAAGGATCACAACTATCCGCCGCCCAAGGCGACCTTTTTGGCCTCCGGATTCAAATGGCATTCTCTTTGGGTCGCCAAGGATCCCAAGGTTACGCAGACAACCTACAATCTGTCTTTTGGAAAGAACCCCAAGAAGGGAGACAAGCAGGTGGTGACGGTTCGTTTCGTGGGCCATGGCTGCGGAGCGGCCATCGCCAATGGCGCCGTTCACCAGTATTACGAGTACACCTTTCAGCCCTGAAAACACCCGGAAACGCTCGCGTCTCCGGCACGGGACATCGATGAGCACGCCTGCCTGCGGATCAGTTGGTGGTCGTGGCCTGGGAGAGGCGCAGACCGGCTTCAGGGGCTTTGGCCTGATCCATGTCGGCCGTCAGCTGCGTCACCCTGGCCTTGAAGGCGGCGCGATCCTTCTTGGAAATGGAGGACATGATCGGGATGGGTGCCGTGACCGGATCGACGGGGCGTCCCGCGACGTGGAACTCGTAATGCAGATGCGGGCCGGTGGACCGACCGGTGTTGCCGGACAGGGCGATCTTGTCGCCGCGCTTGACCCTTTGCCCCTTGCGGACCAGAAATTTGCTCAGATGCAGGTAGCGGGTCGAGTAGCGATCGCTATGCCGGATTTCGATGTATTTGCCGGCGAAACGGTGCTGGAGGGTACGCGTCACCACGCCATCGCCCGGGGCGAATATGGGCGTGCCCACGGACATGCGGAAATCGGCGCCGTTGTGCGGGGAGACCCTGCCGGTCACCGGGTGACGCCGCCTGGGGTTGAAGGCTGACGACAGCCGCTGGCTGCACTTGAACGGATAGCGGACAAAGGCGCGCATGAGGCTGTTGCCCTCGCGGTCGTAGTACTTGCCGTCCGAGAACAGATAAGCGTCGTAAGTCCGTTTCCGGCAGAGGATGCGGATGCCCAGGATCTGGCTCTCGCCCGCGAACTCGTCGCCGACGAACTGCTGCCTGCGCACGACCTGAAACGTGTCCCCGGCCTGCAGGTCGCGGCGGAAGTTGATGCGTCCCTTGAGCAGATCCGCGATGCTCGCCACTTCCTGATCATTCAGGCCCGCGCTCTGGGCGGAGACGAAAAAGCTGCCCTCGATGCCGCCGGCCAGGGTCTGTTGCACCCAGGTACCGGGATGGATGACTTCCTCGAACTCGAAATTTTCCGCGTCAACCCGGCGATAGACGACCTGCCGGGCCGGATTCACTGAAAGCACCATCCGTTCCAGACTCCAGTCGGCATTGAACGTAAACGTCAGCGTGTTCCCGGGGCGCAGGATGTCCAAGGCCAGGAGCTGCTCGTCGGCGTCCATGATCTGGAACAGGGTCGTCTGGGAAATGAGGTGTTTATCGAAGATGGAACTCAGGGTGTCCCCGTCCTGGATCAGGCATTCCTGCACGGGCTCCCGTTTGGGCGGTTCCGGCACGTCGGCCGCGACCGCCGTGGCGTTGTCCATGGTGGCGTTGCCCATGGTCGAGTTGTCCATGGTGGCGTTGTCCGTGGCGACGGAGTCCTCGGCGGGGCTGCCGAACACGTCGAGGACATCCTGCCGATGCGTCCATGCCAGATACACTGCGCAAACAATGACCAGACCGGCCAGGAGGATTGGGATGAGCCGGCGGCGGCGCGCCAGTTTCCGTTTGTCGTTGATATAGTAATTTTTCATGGAGTATTGCGATTGTATTCGGGGTCGGCCCATGGTCCGGGCCCAAGGGCGGCGCCGCGTCTTCAGCGATGCAAGGAAGTGCCTGCAAAAATAATCAGCGTGGGTCAAGCCTTACGAAAAAGCGACATGGCAAGCAAACCATTGCCGTGGCTTCATTGCCTTGACTCCAGCGCCCAGAATGCGGCAGGTCAGGCAAACGCCACCTTACTATAATCGCCGACAGCATCCCGCAATCGTCGGCCGGTTCAATCGGGGCAACACCAACACCCTCCTATGCATGACATTGTTCTCACCACGCTGAATGCCCGGTATATCCACCCCGCCATCGGGCTGCGCTACCTGCATGCCAATCTGCATGACCTGCGGCCACGGGCCGTTGTCCAGGAATTCGTCATTTCGGAACAACTGGTCGACATTGCTGAAAAAATCCTGGCGCACCGTCCCAGAATCATCGGCCTTGGCGTCTACATCTGGAACGGAAAGGAATGCGAACAGCTGGTGCGCATTCTCAAAACCCTCGCGCCCGAGACGCTGCTTGTTCTTGGCGGGCCGGAGGTCAGCCATTTTCCGCATCGGCTCGATTTTTCCATGGCCGACCACGTGATCTGCGGCGAAGGGGAAGAGCGATTTTATCAGCTCTGCTGCGCGTATCTTACAGGCGGCACCGGGATGCCCCGGATCATCACGGCCAGCCCGCCCGATCCGGACCGCCTTGTCATGCCTTACGCCCTGTACACTGACGAAGACATTGCCCACCGGGTCATTTATGTGGAAGCGTCCAGGGGATGCCCCTTTTCCTGCGAATTCTGCCTGTCCTCCATCGACAAAAAGGTCCGCTATTTCGACCCGGACCGATTTCTGCGCGAACTGGCCACGCTCTGGGAACGGGGGGCGCGCAACTTCAAGTTCATCGACCGGACTTTCAACCTGAGCATGCAGCGGGTCGGGCCGATCCTGGATTTTTTCCTGCGGCAGGAACCGCCGTTTCTGGTCCATTTTGAGGTTGTGCCCGAACATTTTCCCGATGAATTGCGGGAGCAGCTTGCCCAGTTTCCTCCGGGCACCCTGCAACTGGAAGTCGGCATCCAGACCTTGAACGCGGATGTAGCCGCGTCCATTCACAGGCGGCTGGACATGGACAGGATCACGGCCAACCTGCGCTTTCTGGAAGAAAAGACCAATGCCCATCTGCATGTGGACCTGATCATCGGGCTGCCCGGGGAAAGCGCGGACAGCTTTGGCCGCAACCTGAATCGGCTGGCCAATCTGACCAGGGCCGAAATCCAGCTGGGCGTCCTGAAAAAACTGTCCGGCACCACCCTGAACAGGCACGATGCCGTGCATGGCATGACCTATCTGCCATATCCCCCCTACGAAATCCTGGCCAACGACCTGATTGATTTCAAAACCATGCAGGACTTGAAACGCATGGCCCGGTTCTGGGACCTGCTCTATAACAGCGGGAATTTTAATGGCAGTGTGCGCCTGCTGTGGCCGGATCAGGATGTCTATGCGGGATTTCTGCGGTTTTCGAAATGGCTGTACGGCGCGACCCTGTCCACCTGGCAGATTGCCTTGAAACGCCTGGCGGAACTGCTTTTCGCCTACCTGACCGAGGAGCTTGGGCTATCTGATAATGAGGCGGCCAACGCCATTGCCGCCGACCTTCTGAAAGTCAAGGGCCGACCCTTGCCCCTGGTGATTTCGGACAACATGACTTTCCATCCCAGGTCGCTGGAAGCCAGAAGCACATCCGGCCCCGGAAAGAGGCAGGCCAAGCATCTGGAGTGACGTACGCTGCTCATGCCCAGGGAATTGCAGCGATTATTCGGCTCGTGGACGCAAAAGATCGGTCGATACGTATCCTCTTTCCGCCCTCATGCCGGATGGCGCTCTTCCGCCGCGCCCTTCATGCCCTCCTTGACATAATTCCCGCAAAGAGCCGAAGAAGACGTTCCGCCGACGACGGATGCCCGCCATCCGGATGCTTGCGGCAAAATCGGCCCTCAAACTCAAGGAGAATCCGCCATGGAACAGAAAAAAGACGTCTGCCCGAGTTGCGGCAAGGAAATACCGCACCCCGTGCTGTATCGGTGCATCAGCTGCTTTGCGAAGTATTGCGTGGAATGCGAAGGGTCGGAGTCCGGCATCCGCTGCCCCAAATGCGGACAGTCCGGACGCATGGTCCTGGACCAGTGCAAGTAGGCAGGGCGCGGCTCAGGCACGGCTGCCCCCCCAGAAGGGCCGTCCGATCGGGACGGCCCGGCCGGAAAGGAAGACGGGCGGGGCTTACGGCCTGACGATGATCCCCGTGCCGTGCAGGTCGGACAAGGGGACGACGAACACCCCCTGCTCCTCGCAGAACTCCCGGACGGCCTGCCTTACGCCGTTGAATCTGGCGTTGTTGTAGTCGTGGATGATGATGTATCCGCCGTGCGACATGCGCGGGTAGAAATAATGCAGGCCATCGAGAATGGGCTTGTAGAGATCCGCGTCCAGGCTGACAACGGCAAATTCCTCATCCAGCCCCCTGGTCGTTTCCGGAAAATATCCGACCCGGAACACGGCCCTGTCAGAAAATGGCAGCCTTTCGCGCACCGCTTCGACGCTTGTGTCCGCAAAGTCCCCCACTGCCGCCCGTGAAAATTTCCCATCCCCCTCTACCGCCACGTCTCGCGGATCGAACCCGCTGAAGGTGTCGAAGAGGTAGAGGTCGCGCTCTGGAAAGAGCCGGTTCAGTTCCACGGCGAAGGCCCCCCGATATACGCCAAGCTCGGCCACGGCCCCGGGCACTCCCCGCTCCCGCACTTCAACGGCGATCATCTTCAGCGCGGCCAGGCGCAGGTCGAAGGTCTGACGCAGCTCCGGTGCCGTCACGACCCGCGCGGTGACGTTCATGGCTTTAAGACGCGCCCGCACCTCGGCGCAGGCATCCTTGTTGAGCATGGAGATAAAGACGGCGTCGGGCGCAAGCCCCGGGACAGCCTCGGGCGGGACGACGGGGATTGCGTCCACCATGCCGCCCCATTTTTTTTCATCGCTGTCACAATAGGCCCTGACGGTGATGTCGGCATGCAGCAGGCTCGCGATCATGCGTCCGCCCTGCCCTGTACCCCAGATGATGACGTCCTTCATGTCCATCCCCCCCTTTTTTTCAAGAATGTGCCGGACTTCCGTCTGCGGCAAGGCCATGGGATACCGTCCGGGACCGGAGCCGTCAAAGGCATTATGGGAGATTTGACGCGATGCCCGCCATGGCTGAACGCTTGCCTGATTGTGCAACCCCATCTAAAATAAGAAGTTTACCAGGCCTGGATGGACATGCTCAGGGACCACAACCTGAGGTTGCATGCCTTCCACCTGGAAATGGCAAACCGTATCGCGGTTAACCTGCCAACACTCTCACGCTTTTAATGCTCTGTCGGCCAGACTTGAGGCGGGCATGAGCGAGGACACCACCAGATGCGTTTCGGACTGCCCGAAGAGGCCATCCAGGAAATCCAGGCCGCCCTGGCCCTTTACCCTGAGGTGGAAAAGGCCATCCTTTATGGCTCCCGCGCCACGGGCGCGTTCAAGCCCGGCTCGGACATCGAACTGACCCTGGTCGGCGAAAAGCTGACCCACAATCACCTTTTGGGCATCATGAGCGACCTTGACGACCTGCTCCTGCCCTGGATGATCGACCTGTCCCTTCTCGCCGCCATCGACCGCCCCGGACTACGCGACCACATAGACCGCGAGGGGCAGACGCTCTACGAGCGCTAAAGGCTACTTCCAGCCGCCCTGATACGAACCCAGCTTCCTGCCGTCCCGATGGAAACAATGGCCGGAACATCCGGATTGGCGGTCTTGACCGCCTTGAAGAGATCGCCTGGTTTGTTCCCGTCCCAGATCAGAATTGCATTGGCAACCTTTTCCAGATTTTCCAATGAGGTGCCGTTCGCCTGAATCGGCGCAACACATTGGAGTGCGATGACAAAAAATACACATATATAAAAAAAGACTGCGCATAATCTGCTCCGGGGAGTGATTTGATGGACTTCATTCAGTAAAAACTGGATAGAAAAATGTCTCGACAGGTCAAAAAATTGCAGTAAACTTACCTATGGGCCTTTGCGTGACACAGTAATGTTTTTCGATTCCATTTCTGTGCCCAGGACGTCACCACACAGAATCATCACAGAAAAGATCAAGACGCTATCGACTCTCAGCATGAACAATAAATGGCCCGTCATGAATTCTTTGAAAAGAATAGTGAATTATACCGATTCAAATCGTGCTTGTACGCCAATCCAGGTGAAAAACAAAAGATGCAAAATTAATCAGCAATTTCACCAGTTATCCGCAAAAACCGCCTCGGGCAAGCCAAAGGACTGTTCCGGAGCGCTCCCGATGCAAGCGCAATTGCAATTTCAACTAAACTCGCATATAATTCCTAATTAAAACCATTTATATGGAGTCAGCGCCGCATGAGCACGTCAAATTGCGTTCAAGCAGGGGCCAGCTTTCGTGCCTCACTCTTTCTTTTGATCCTTTGCATCCTCAGCGTCACATCGGCTCACGGGCAAAGTGGCAAGAGTTCCGAAACGGCAACGGCCGGTTCTGGCACCACTGTTTCGCAAGGAACCGATCCAGCGGCTGCCGCCTCCCAGGCAGCCGGAGCGGATGAGGTCCTGCGCGGCCTGGCCGAAAAGAACGCCCTGACGGTCCGCGCCCTGGTCGGCTTCGGCCGCATCCCCGCCGCCGACATGGCGCCCCTGGCCGGACTGCGTGGCAAGGGGATCGACGTGCTCGGTGCGACTCCCGAACAGCTAGAAACCATCATCAAGGAGCACGGCGCGACGCTCACCCCTGCGGAGCGTGACAGCCTGGGCCGGGTCGCCGAGACCATGCGCGAGGCTGGAGCGGCTGAAGCGGCTGCGGACAGCACACCGCTGGAGACGGCCACCGCTGTCGCGGAAAGTGCCCCGGGCGATGACGAAGCCCTGGAGGCGGAGCTGGCCGCGATCCTGGCCGAAGAGGTCCCGGAAATCCCGGCGCAAGAGGACGAATCCGCGCCGAGCCAGGACAACACCGTTGCCAAGACAGCAGGCGCCACCTTCACCGCCTCAAACGTCGAGCCGGCCACCCTGCCACCCATGAAGCCCGCCCCTTTTCTGGACATCAACGCCCTGACCCCAACCCAGTGGGACGGTGCCGTGGCCGCAGCCATGGAAGGCATGCGCATGGTCTACGGCCCCATGTCCGAGGCCGAGGAGGAATCCTTCCGCAAGACCTGGGGCGTGCTGCGCCAGTACCCTTCTCCGGACGCCGTGGACTACCTCAACCAGTTCAACCCGCTCTTGGGCGAATTTCTGTCCCTGCGCGGCGCCGTGGCCGAAGCCGGAGCTCGGCTTGAAGAAGCCGTGGAGGAGATCGCCTGGGCGGCCGAGGCCGACGACCCGGCCCTGGCCATGGATGCCATGACCCTGGCTAGGCAGCACCGCAACACGATCCTGTCCTGTCAGAAACGCCTGGACGAGGTCGTGACCGAACTCGTGGCCCTGGGCAATCCGCCCGACGGCAAGACCCTCATGGCCGAAGGCCAGCAGCAGTACAAAAGCGCCAAGGATTTCCTGCGGGCCCTGGTAGAGCAGCCTGGGCCCGAGGGCGAATGGATCGGATACGTGGTCTACCCCAAGGGCTTCGTGGTGCTGGACGGCGAGGTCATCAAGAAGCAGCCGAACCATTTCCTGATTTACTCACACGGAGAGCCCAAGGAGTACTCCTGCATATCCCTGGATACGGGCAAGTACGAGGAAAAAGAGCACAAATTTGTCGAGGAGGTCGACCTGAGCAGCGTCGACCTCCTGTCCAGTATACAAGGTGATACACTCAACCACACCTTCACCGACGAGGACGGGGATACATGGACCGTCCACGCGCAGCGCTACACGGGCGGAGAGATGCCCTTGTTCCCGGACAGTTCCCTGGAAGTGTTCGAGGAAGCGCGTGCAAAAAATGACCGCGAACATGCGGAACGCCTGGAGGCGGCCAAGCTTATCGAAGACCCCGATGCGCACCTGAAGGAGGTCCTCGGAGCGGGCATCAGCCATGGAATGAGTGATAACTCCATCCAGGAGGCCCTGGCCCATTACCGCATACGTCCGGCTTTTCATGCGGCGGCTGTGAAATGGGCAACCATGGGCGATGCAATGGCCGACTCCGAGGAGGCCCGCCTGCGCCAGTTCGACGCCCTGGTGGCTGGCGGTGCGCCACAGCAGGTCGCCGAAGCGCCTGTCCCGAAACAGGCGCCGCAGGAAGAAAAGAAAGAGGAAGAAAAGCCCAAGGAAGCGCAGGAACCCGAGGTCGCGATCGGCCCAGAAGACACTCCCCTGCATATCGTCGATGACCAGCCCGCCGAGGAGAGGCGCGTCATCGACCAGGAAGCCATTGATTTCCACTCGGCCAACGTGGCCATCATCCAGCGCAACATGGACCGGGACATCGCCGACATCACAAAGGAGACGAACCCCGACCGGCGCCATGACCTGGAGATGCGCGTGCTGAATGCCAAGGCCAACCTCCAGTCCGAACAGGACCGCATCGAATCCCTCAAGACCGGCGTCATCGTGCACACCCGCTCCGAGTGGGACGACTTCGCGCGCAGCCAATTCATTCAGAACATCGCCGCTGACCAGCGCAAGATGGAGAAGGTCGATCGGGCCATGAAGAAAGCCCTGTCCATGGCCGACACCCTGCCCTACGACAAGGCCGCAAAGGTGCGCGAGATTGTGGCCAAGGGCTTCAGCCCCGAGGTCATGACGGCCACGGACACGGACAAGGCGTCGGCGGTCATCAAGGATGTCTACACCGTGGCCACGGGCCACTGGGAAGGCGAAAAGAAAAAGGCCGACGCTGACGCCGAGTGGGCCGACACCTGTCTGCAGACTGCGGAAACGGTCAAGAGCACCGCCGACAAGACCCTCATGGGCCTGTCCTTCATCGGCGGTCCGGCCGTGAACCGGGTCTACCAGGGTGCGGTCGGCTACATCGAAGGTGGCCCGAAGGAGGCCTTCCTGCGCGTGGGCGGATCCTACAACCAGCTCACCGGCATCGCCGTGGACGGCTACAGGGGCTTCGAAGCCGCCGTGGAAAACGGCGGCGGCTGGGAGGAAGGCATCAAGGGCGCAGGCTGGGAAGTGGCCCAGGGCATCGTCATGGACAAGGCCATGGGCTTCGTGGCCAACGGAGTGTCCCGGGGCTATGGAGCCGTGAAGGGCCGTGGGGGCGCACGCACCCCCGACGCCCCGGGCGCCACTGGCAAGGTCGCCGCTCCCGAAGGCCAGATCACCAAGGCCGTGGCCAAGGCCAAGCCCGCGGGCGTGCCCGACGACGGCTTCAACCGCCCCCTGACCGCGGCCGAACACCAGGTCTATAAAGAGCAGATAGTCGACGCCCGGTTGCGGGTCACCTCCTACAAAAAAACCTTCAACAAGCTGCAGCAGGCCCGCAGGGAAAAGGCTCCGCCCACGGAGATCAAGAAGATCCTGCGCGAACTCGACGTCCACTCGACCAGGATACACGCATCGCCCCAGGCCAAGATGATGATGAAGTCGCACCAGCGCAGCCCAAAGAACAAGGAGATGGTCAAGCGCTTCGTGAACAGCATGGACCGGGTCCACAACCGGGTGCAGAAACGCTTCCACGAAAAAATGGACGCCGAGTGGGACCGCGAGGGCCTCGCTCCAATCCGCAACGCCGACAGCGGCAAGAGCGTCAACACGGACTACGACATCGCCCGGCAGGTCAAGTTCGACGAAAACGGGCTGCCCATCGCACCCAAGAAGAACGGCCGCCCCGTTCCCGAAAGCCTGTGGCAGGTCGAAGCCCAGAATAAATGGGAAGAGTCTTTCCATGAAGTCACGGGCCAGAGTCCCAAGCGCTCCTGGGAAAATGTGACGACCAGCGGTCACTCCGAAGCCTACAAGGATCTGACCGTCATCGAAAAGAATGGCATCCTGCGGGCCAACAAGGCCTGGGCCGGGCAGACCTCCGACGTCAACCAGTTCAAGGGCGACCACCTGCGCAGCGACGATAACTTCAGCCGTATCGAGAAACATGTGGAGATCTCGCGCAGCACGTCCAAGGAATGCCAGAAGCGCCTCAAGCCCCTCATGGAGGCCAATACCCCGCCCAAGACGGACAAGGCCAACTACGATGCCTTCATGAAACACAAGAACTACTGGGAGAAGATGAACGAAGTCCTGGAGGGCATGGGCTCGGGCCGTATCGACCCGCTGGAGGGCGACCGCCGCATCCGCCTGCTGTCGGGCGGCAAGAGTTCGCTTGAAGTGACGCATGACCTGCGCAACTTCCTGGAGTCGCTCATAAAATTTGGCAAGTCGTCCTGACAAGACTCGGAACCAGATATTGACGCAGACAAGCCGGGAGTTGCGCGCAATCCTCCCGGCTTGTCTGCGCCAATCTTTACTCTATTGCGCAGCTTCCGCTATCGCCCTTTGATTAAGGGCTTACTGTATTTTTGCCTCAGAAAAAAAGTATCGCTTCAAACGCATATCACACCCCGCATGCCCGAGCCTTTCTTCCATTGTGACCGAAAAAAGCCTTCTTCAAAGAATTGATCTGCCTCCGGACGTGTTCAATCCAGTTGAAATTGCAATTTCAGACGAACTCTTCTATGTTTAAAATCTAAAACTATTCACAGGGAGTCTATGCCGCATGATCTTCTGGAAGTTCATCCAGTTCCAAGGCCACATTCACTCCGTTCTGATGCTCCTGTGTTGGGCACTGTTCGCAACCATAATTCCGGCACAAGGCGTGAACGCGTCCGAGACGGCAACTACCACCCAGCCCGGCGTCCCGCAGGACACGGACGCAGCCTTGCGCGACTTGGCTGAAAAGAACGCCCTGACCGTGCGGGCGCTGGTCGGCTACGGCCGGATTTCCGCTTCCGCCATGGCCCCCCTGGCTGGGCTGCGCGGTAAAGGCATTGATGTGCTCGGAGCCACGCCGGAACAGCTCGACGTCATCCTGCAGGAACACGGTGCGACCCTGACATCCGAGGAACGCAAAAGCCTGGACACGGTCGCCAACGCCATGCGCGATGTCGGGACGGTGGTCACCACCGCCCCGCCGGAGGCAGCCCCGGCCGACATGGATGTCGCTGGCGACGTTGACGACGATCTGCTCAACGAAGAAGTGGCCATCATGCTCGCCAGCGATCCGGGGCCCGAGGATTGGGACTGGCCCGCCGAAATCGCGCATTTTCCCGCTGTCGCCGTCTCCCTCACCGCCTCCAATGTCTATCCCGTCGCGCTTCCTCCCATGAAACCAACCCCCTTCCTGGACATCAACGCTCTGACCCCGACCCAATGGGACGGAGCCGTGGCTGCGGCCATGGAAGGCATGCGCATGGTCTACGGCCCCCTGTCCGACGCCGAGGAGGAATCCTTCCGCAAGACATGGGGCGTGCTGCGGCAGCACCCTTCCCCCGAGGCAGTGGAATACCTGAACAGATTCAATCCGCTGCTTGGCGAGTTTCTTTCCCTGCGCGGCGCTGTGCCCGACGCCAGCGCCCGGCTTGAGCACGCCGTGGAACAGATCAGTTGGGCCATGGAAGCCAACGATCCGGCTATGACCTTGGAGGCTCTCACCCTGGCCAGAATGCACCGCAACACCCTCCTGTCCTGCCAGAAACGCCTGGACGAGGTCATCGCCGAACTGATCGCCTTGGGCGACCCGCCCGATGGCAGGGCCCTCATGGCCGAAGGCCAGCAGCAGTACAAGCGCGCCAAGGATTTTCTGCGCTCCCTTGTGGAAGAAAGCGGGCCGGAGGGCGAATGGGTCGGATACATCACCCACCCAGGCGGTTATGTGGTTTTGGAAGATAAAGTCATCAATAACTCGCCCTTCCACGCCCTGATCTACTCTGTTGGGGAGCCCAAGGAGTACTTTTGCCTTCTTCTCGAGCCAGGATCCAACTGGGATGAGGACTTCGAAAACGAGGTGTACACCTATGTCGACAACATCGACCTGACAAAGTTCGATTTGGTGGCCAGCATTCAGGGCGATACATTGAACTACTCCTCAACGGACGAGGATGGCGAGACCTGGAGCTTTCACGCCCAGCGCTACACGGGCGGACCGCTTCCTACGTTCCCGGATTTGTCGCGAGAATTGTTCGAGGAAGCGCTCGTAAAGAACGAACGGATAAAGGAGGAGCAACTGGCCAAGGTCGGCCAGACGGACTCTGCAAAAAAATCCTTCGACCGGGTGCTCGACGCGGGCGTCAGCCATTTTATGAAAAAAAAATTCATCGAAAATGCCCTGGCCCACTACCGCTCACGCGAGGCCTTCCACGCGGCCGCCGTGAAATGGGCCGCCATGGGCGACGAGATGGCTGGCTCCGAGGAGGCCCGCCTGCGCCAGTTCGATGCACTGGTGGCCGGAGGTGCCCCGCAGCAGGTCGCCGAAACGCCGAAAGCAAAGGACAAAGCCCAGGAGCCAAAAGAGAAGGAAAGCAAGGAATCAGCGGAACCCGCGCCCATGATCGCCCAGGGCGACACGCCCCTGCACATGGTCGATGACCAGACCGAGGAGGATCGGCGCATCATCGACCAGGAGACCATCGATTTCCACTCGGCCAACGTGGCCATCATCCAGCGCAACATGGAAAAAGACATCGCCGAACTCGCCAAGGAAACGAACTCCGAACGCCGGCACGACCTGGAGATGCGCGTGCTGAACGCCAAGGCCAACCTTCAGTCCGAGCAGGACCGTATCGAAACCCTGAAAACCGGCGTCATCGTGCACACCCGCTCCGACTGGGACGATTTTGCGAGGAGCCAGTTCATCCAGAAAATCGCCGCAGACCAGCGCAACATGGAGAAAGTGGACCGGGCCATGAAAAAAGCCTTCGCCATGGCCGACACCCTGCCCTTCGACAAGGCCGAGCAGGTGCGCAAAATCGTGGCCAAAGGTTTCAGCCCCGAGGTCATGACCGCCACGGACACTCAAAAGGCGTCACAGGTCATACGGCAGGCTTACGAAGTGTCCATGGACCACTGGGAAGGGGAAAAGAAAAAGGCCGACACCGACGCCGAGTGGGCCGACATCTGCCTGAAAACTGCGGAAATGACCAAGAGCGTCGCGGACAAATCCCTCATGGTCCTGTCTTTTGCCGGCGGCTCGGCCGTGAACCGGGTCTACCAGGGAACGATCGGCTACGTTGAGGGCGGTCCCAAAGAGGCTTTTCTCCGCGTTGGCGGGTCCTACAATCAGCTCACCGGCGTCGCCGTGGACTCTTTCCGGGGCTTCGAGGCTGCCGTGCAGAGCGGAGGCGGCTGGGAGGAAGGCTTCAAGGGCGCGGGCCTGGAAACGCTCAAAGGCCTCGCCATGGACGCGGCCATGCAGCTCGGTGTACGCGGGGTTGCCAGTGGCTACGGCGCAGTGAAAAACTTCAAGAAATCTCGCGGGGGAAATGTTCCGGCGACAGCGCCCAAGACCTCCGCAGGCAAAATGGCCGCAGCCGACGCCCCGCCTTCCGGGGCCAGGGCCAAACCGGCGGGCATCCCTGACGACGGCTTCAACCGGCCCCTGACCGAGGCCGACCGCCAGGTCTACAAGGCGCAGATGGCCGACGCCCGAACACGGGTCACATCCTACAAGAAGACCTTCGACCAGTTGCAGAAAGCGCGGCGGGAAAAGGCTTCGCCGACAGAGATCAAGAAAATCCTGCGTGTGCTTGACGACCGCTCGGCCAAGATCCACGCCTCGCCCCAGGCCAAGATGATCATGAAGACCCACCAGCGAAGCCCCAAGAACAAGGAGATGGTCAAGCGCTTCGTGAACAGCATGGATCGCGTCCACAATCGCGTGGAAAAAACCTTTCACCAAAAGATGGGTGCCGACTGGAGCCCCGAGGACCTCACCCCGATCCGCAATGCTGACCAGGGCAAGACCGTAAATACGGACTTCGACATCGCCAGACAGGTCAAATTCGACGCCAACGGGCTGCCCATACCGCCCAAAAAGAACGGTCGCCCCGTGCCTGAGAGCCTTTGGCAGGCCGACGCCCAGAAAAAATGGAATGATTCTTACCGGCAGGTCACGGGCCAGGACCCCAAGCGCTCCTGGGAGACCGTGACCACGGGCGGGCACCCGGAAGCCTACAAGGATCTGGCGCTCATCGAGAAAAATGGCGTTTTGCGGGCCAACAAGGCCTGGGCCGGACAGAGCGCCGACGTGAACCAGTTCAAGGGCGACCATCTGCGCGGCGACCCCAACTTCAACCGCATCGAATCGCATGTGGAGATCGCCCGCAGCACGGCCAAGGAATGCCAGAAGCGCCTCACGCCTCTCATGGAGACCAAGGCCCCGCCCAGGACGGACAAGGCCAACTTCGAAGCCTTCACAAAGCATAAGGAATACTGGGAAAACATGAACCGGATCATGGACCAGATGGGCTCGGGCCGCATCGACCCCCTGGAGGGCGACCGCCGCATCCGCCTGCTGTCGGGCGGCAAGAGCTCGCTTGAAGTGACGCACGACCTGCGCGACTTCCTGGAGTCGCTCATCAAGTTCGGCAAATAGGGACCTCCGACTGCAACAACGCGCGAGCGGCCGGGAAACGATACTCCCGGCCGCTCGCGCGTTGTTGTAACCGTGTACGCTATTGGCCTTTGATCAGGGGCTGTCTGCCCTTGGCCTCGGCAAAGGGCATCCATTCATAGGTGTAACGGGCCCCGTATTTCGGCACCAGCCCCAGGCCCGTGGCATGCCACAGGCCCACGTCGATGGTGTGCACATCCTTGCCCCGAAGGATCATGGCGCCGGCCTGACGCACTCTCCCGGGCTCCAACTGGGGCGAGAAAGAAACATCGACGGTCTCATCGGCAACCCGCGTGCCCTGCCCCATGACGCTCGCGTCGAGGATGATGAACATCCCGACGCTGCTTTTACCCTTGCGGTCAACAAAGCCCTCGTTGCGCGAGTACGAGGCGCCGATTTTCAGCGACCCGTCGACATCGGCCTCGAAATGGCGCGGCAGCGAGAACTCCACGCCGCCCGTGCGCGTTTCGGTGCCCTTGTCCTTCCAGCGGATGACCTCCGTGTACTGCAGCCGGAATGCCGTGGGGCTTGCGGACGACTCGATGAACTTGTCCATGTGCTCGGGCAGGCCCTCAAAGCTGTATTTCCCGAACTGCTCGATGTTGTAGGGCTCGATCCGGGTCAGCGCCCAGACGTTCCCGGCCGGCTCGCCGCGGATGTCCAAGTCGAGAAAGCGTTTGTCCAGCTTGAAGGAGATCGTTCGCTCCGCTTTTGCCGGGTCGTCGCTGTCCGCCCCCGGCTTGAACAACAAGAGCGTGTTGGGCGCGCCGCACTCCAGGTAGCCGAGCACCGTCATCTCCACGTCCACCGGAGCGGGGTCCTCGTCCAGGGCAGGCAGCCTGTGCGTCCAGCCCTCGCCCGTGGCGAAGGCGACCTGCCCGTCGCCGCCGATATGGGCAAAGCGCAGGACGTAGCCCGCGTAGGTGCGTTCCGTGAACTCGTCGGGCTGGCTCTCGAAGATGCGGATGCGACAGCGGGTGTTCATGGGCTCGCACATCTTGTCCAGGGCGTTGGCCGCCTCTTCGCTGAAGCGGGTCAGCATGTAGCGCTGGATGCGCGGCAGGACGCTGGCGTTGAGGCGCTTGTAAAGATCCCGGCGGGCCACGGCGTTCAGGTACTCCCGTTCCTTGGGCGTGGCTTCGTAGTTGAAGCGCCGTCCGGCTTCAAGCACCGTGAAGATGTCGTTTTCGCCATGATTCCAGTAGCCGGTCACATACTGCTCGATGTCGCTCTGCATGCCGCTGTAGGCGGCCTGGAACGCGCTGGTCGGGTCGGACGGGTTCTTCATGGCCTCGTCGTAATGCCTGGCGAAGTTCCGGTACCACCCGTCATCGGTGATGTAATAATTGCTCCCTGCGGAATAATAGGCCGCGTGCACGGCCTTGATCGTCGCGCTGCGCACGGCCTGGGCCTCTTCCACCAGGCTGTCCAGGGTAAACCCGAAGATGTAGACGGCGGCGAAACCGAGGTTCAGCGCATAGGCTCGCGCCGAAGTCACGTAGGGCCCGCGGATGAGCGAGGCGATGGTCGAGACATTACCCAGGATGTTCTTGTAGACTTGAACTCCGGTCTCCCTGTGCTGCAAACCCTTGGTCGTCACGTCGTCATAGGTCTGCACCGCAGCGATGAGCAGGTTCGCGTAGCCCGCGTTGGTCGCGATATTGGTCGACAGTTTGCCGCCGAACTCGCCAAAAAACGACCCCAGGGCGCCCGCGAAAGCCCCGCCCCCGGTGCCGATGTGGGTGAAGGCCTCGATGCCACCGACCACAGGGCTCAAAAAATCGATGTACGCGCTGAGTACCCCCTTTTCCTCCTCCACGCGGCCGCTGGACACGAAATCGCTGACGACCTGCGTCGAGGCCTCGAGGTCGAAGACCGCCCTGCCCCTGGCGTAGTCGACCACCTTCATGGTCGCTTCCTTGGTCCCGGAGCTGACGATGCCGAAGATCTCGCCATCGGGGCCTGCGCTTCCGGTCAGCAGTTGCGAACCTGCGGCGGATTGCGGCGGATCGGCAAGCGGGGCTTGAGCAGGGACGGTCTCACCGCTCACGTTCCCCACGGTCGGGGAAGAAACCGCCTGGGCCTCGATTTCCCGGAACAACTCACGGGTCTGCGCCAGTCCTGCCCGCTGCTCTGGCGTCAAATCCAGTTTGCCGCTGGCGGCATCGGCCAGCCAGGTGTCGATCTGCGCACCGTTCGCCGAAAGGGCGTCCAGCTTTCCTTTGGACCGTAGTTCCAGAATGAGCTTCCGATGCCCCTCATCCAGAAGCCCGAAGCCCTGCAGGGCCCTGACGGTCAGTTTGCCCTCCCGAGACAGTCCCAGCAGCTTGGCGTCCACATCGGCAGCAAGGGGAGAGGCCGCCATACCGGAAAGCGGAAGGCTGGCCAGAACAAACAGCAGACACGCAAAAACGATTCGTTTCATGAATGTGCTCTCGAAAAAAAAGTACGATATTCTGTTCAGTTGGCCCCGACGAGGCGCACCAGCGTGCCGTGATCCGGCTCGGGCGCGCGGCAGCGGGGGCATGGGCCGCTTCCCAGACCGTAGAGGCTGCCGCAGGCCAGGCAGACGCGGCGGTCGCCGTCAAGCGAGACCTTCTCCGGAACCTCCAGGCCCGAAACCTTGAAAACTCTGTCACCGGGCTTGAAATATTCGTACAGCCCCTGGGAGAGATGCTGGGTGCAAACCTTGCCGTCCCTTGTCCGAATCCTGGCCATGGGCTTATAGGAAATGTCGTCGTGCTGGTCACCGTCACGGCGCACGCGCACCTTTTTCATGAACAACTCCTCCACCACCCCGACCCAGCTTTTCACCGTCTGCTTGCGCGACCACTTGGCCAAGAGAAAGGTCACCACGGCCGCGAAGCCGAAGGAATAAATCACGTCTTCGTTTATCTCACCCATCTCCCACCAGATCACGCCAAGGATCACGGGCAGGACCAGCGCGAAGAAGCCCCAGGCGTAGATGCGCGAATGACGGCCATAGGTCAGCACCCAGGCCTTGGTTTGCTCCGGGGTCAGCGGAGCCGTTCCCGGAGAATGCTTTCTAGTCGAAGCTCTTTTTTCTGCAGCCATGACACCTCCTGTATTCTCATAAAATGGCCCGCTCCTGGTGGGGAAGCGGGCCATTTTTTCAATCCAGCGCAATGCTCTCTCGCCTGAAGTGCGTCCCGTCGATGGCCAGATACTCAAGACCACCTTCCACGAACATCGCGCGAGGCGGAATGAGGTCATGGACGCGGTCCTCGCCGCCGAACACGACAATGTGCATCTTCTTGTCCTTGTCCCTGGCGAAGTACACGAAGGCCTTTCCGTCGGGGCTGAACTGCGGCGGCTCTTCGTCATAGATTTCCCGGAACTCCGGCCCGGCCTCGCCGTCGAGGTAGGCGCGCCAGAACTTTTTCTGCTTCTCCAGCCACGCCACCCGCGAGCCGTCCGGGCTGAAAACGATGGACCGCGGCTTGCCGCTACCCCGCCCGATCTCCTTGCCGTCCACGACGATAACGTACTCCTCGTCGTTCAGCTGGAAACCGGCGGCCCAACGGCTGCCGTCGGGACTGAAGGTCTGGGCGGCCACATCCTTCAAGGGGCCGAAACCGTGGGAGACGACCTTCCCGTCCACCACCAGGAACGCATCATCGTCCCCACGAGCCTCGTAGATATGACGCGATCCGTCGGCACTGAAGGTCGCCGGGTTCCATATCTTCTTGAAATCGGGGCCGATCTGTCCTTTGACGACCATGCAGTCCATGTCCTCGCCCTGGGGTGCAACAAAGGCGTAGTTGTATCCATCCGGGGTCACGGTGAACTGGGAGCCATACCCCATGGAGGGTTTGAGCTCCTCACCGTCGCGGATCAGATAGCGGTCGCCGCCCTCCTTCTCGGCCACGTACCACATGTCCGAGCGACCGCTGGTGCGTACGATACCACTGTGGATTCCTGCGTACCTGGCCCCCGTCACGCCTTCGGCGGTCACGACCATGGCGTAGTTCTTGCCTGACTCGTCCTTGCCGCGCTCCACCCAGGCCGCCTTCCCGTCCGGGCCGATCACGCCCTTCTCCACGCGGTCAGGCGTCTCGCGCACCTGGCTCCCGTTCAGGAACACCCGGTAGACACCGCCCGTTTCGCCACCCACGAGGATGCTAGCCCCGTCGTCGCTCAGGTCCATTGTCTCAATGTCGTCAAAGACGGGACCCTGGGCCCCGTTGTGGATAGGGACGACTTTTTCCCCCACCTCGGCCTCGTAGTAGAAGGCTTCGCCGTTGGGACTGAAAAGCATGGTGTAGGTCTTGATGTCGTCATACCACGGGCCGGGCTGGCCGTTGACGAACATGCGCTTTCTGCCCTTTCTTTCGCCGTCGACCCAGGCCACGTGGCGCAGGTCGTCGGAGAGCCTGAGGGCCCCTTCGTCCAGGGCGTACTGTGGCAACTCGAAATCGAACTTTTCCGCTGCCTGCACCGGGGTCCCGGCAGAGCCGTCCCCGCCGGAAATGGGCTCGTCACTGCCTACGGCATAGAGGGACCCGGAGCGTTCATAGACATCGCCAGGCATGGCCGCCAATACCCAGCCGATGCGATGGTACTCGTACTTCAGAACGCCGAGCTCGTGTTCCCCGACATATTTTTTCAGCCGATAGGCCATGTACACGCCCACGGCCCTGGGGCCAACGGGCCGACCCGTCCCGGGATCGAGGCGAGGAGTCCAGCTGAGCGAATCAAGCTCTTTCTTGAAGTCGATTTCGGCGTCACCCCTGGCTTCGTCGAAAGGATGGAACAGCACTGACTTGCTCGCTACACGGTACGAAACCTTGTCCTTGATCTCCTGCTCGCTCAGGGTGACGGCAGGGTTCTCCGGGGCGTCCACATGGATGACCACGGGGGTGTCCGGCGTGGCCACGCCCAGGACAAGATCGTACGGACTGTTCGTATCACCCGTTTTTCCAGGATCAGGCAGCTGACTCGTCCTCTGTTCGAAATAACCCTTTTCCCTGGCGAGAATATCCGGATTGTCCGGCAAGAGCGCGGGAGCCGCGTGTTTGAACCAAGGGTCCACCGAGACATTCTTCAGGCCCTCCACCCGCAGCTTGACCCGGTAGGTGCCGGAAACCTGATAATTGATCGGAAACTCGACTCCGTCCTCGGGTCCCTCGTCGGTGGGTAGCGCCTGATTCGGGGCTTTGGCCTTTTCCGGCTCGTCCGCCGCAGCCACGGGCTGCTGCGATGGGGCGTCCGGCGCTTCGGGCGTGGACGGCTCCGACGCGCTGACCGGGTCCGGGGCAACAGCCTCCGCCTCAGGGGTTGCCGCGACATCGGCGGAACCCTTTTCGGGAACCGCACCGGGCACGGCAACGGGTCCGTCCGACTCCTGGGCCCAGCGCACGCCTGCGCTGCGCACCAGGGTTCCCGCTGGCACGGACGCGCCCGGGGCCGGAGGGGCCCAGTCGAGATGTTCCCCGCCCTCCATAAAACCGACCAACTCCGTCAGCTCCGCCCCGTACTGTTCCAGGGCCGCATCGGCGCTCCACTGCCGGACCTGATCAAGGTCAGCTCCCAGAAGGTCGAGACTGGCCTCCTGGCGCATCCTCTGGGCGAGGTTCATGTATTTGTCCGGCAAGCGGCCCCATCCACGCAGTGCGCGGACCGTGACCTTGCCCTGCTGCTCCATCTGCAGGAGGCCGTCCGGGCCGGTGGCGATCTCCGTGTCCGGAGATGAATCGGGTGCAGATAAAGCAATCCCCGACGCAATCAAAAACACAAACACTGCCAGCATTGTCGCAAATAAACGCATGCAGGCCTCCTTTGCCTATCAGTAATTAAAAAAATATATCTACACTCGACTTGTCTGCACAAAAAATCAAATTTTATGAAAATTCGTATAAATTATTTTTCCATTTCAAAACTGATCATCACCCGTTCAAACACACTCCACGTTCTGGAATCATATGCATACTCTATTCTCTCAGTTTCTTTCCATTCCAAAGGTCCTTTTTGTAAACCATTTCCTGTATTTGAAAATAAATGTTCACCGTATCTGTATGTGCCGCGTGGCGCACGGTCTTCCAGTGCATAGGCGTACCTCAAACCGTCCTCGGGGCGGCAGGCGCTCTTGCTGACCAGATTGTATTTCGGATCGAGGGATACCTCGTGGAAAGGGCCGACCCTGATCTCTTCCTTGACCATCAGCCCATAGTCCGGGCTGATGCTATCAAGGTCGAGGCTCAGTTGCGTGATGGTCAGCCCGTCTGAGGAAAACTGCAGGCGAGCCTGCCCTTCAACTTGAAACCCATTCTCGCTGTAGCTGACCGGAAAGGAAATGTTCGATCCGGGCGCGACCTTGGCCTTGATGGTCGGACGCGTATTACCGTAGGACGAGGCAGAGGATTTGAAGGTGATGGTCAGCATGGGCGCGTCCTTCATGATCTCCCAGATTTCACCGGTCATCTCGCCCGGATGACCGGAAGCCTGTTCCTCACCCGCCATCTCAATCTCCTTTAATGCCTCGGCGGTCATGCCCGCGTCGTCACGGACCCGGAAGGCCACGGTCTTCACTCCCGGTTCGGACGGGGCCTCCCAGTAAAACACGGCGCCCGTCGAAAGGGCGAGGCCGTTCATATCCACAGGATGGTAATCGGGGATGCCGCCGGTCAGACTGACCTCAAAATGCGCGATTTCCCCAGGCATCACTGAATCCGGCCCAGTGACCGTAGCCTGTCCGAGCGGTGGGGCTTCGGCGATCATGCGGTCGATCTGCGCGATCAGCCCCTGCGTCTGCCGCACCCTGTCCTCGAGCTCAGGATGACGGCCCACTGCTTCCTGCAACACGGCCAGTGCCTCCTCGACGTAGGTTCGGGCCAGAGTCAGGTTGCGCCCCATACTGGCCAGCCGGTAACCGTACATGTATGGCACCCGTGCCTGCGCGATTATCTGGTTGGCGGCGCCACGCTCCTCGGCCTTGGCCACGATGCCTTTCAAGTCCTGTATTTTCTCGAAAATACCCTCGTTGGGAAAATTCTGTTCCATGGCGTACCGTTCGACCTTGGCCAAATAATCGGAAGCCTTAGACACTTCGCCGGTCTTGAGCAGTTCGTCGACTTTGAGCATGCCGCGAATGGCGTTCATGCGCAGTTCCATGTCCGCCCACTGCTCCTTCATGGCCGCGTTGGCGCGGTCGTACTGGAGCATGATCATCTCAGTGACCAGCTCCTTGACCTGCGAACTCGTCCAGCTGACCACCAGGCCCGGCAGGAAGCCTCCGCCCAGGGCGGCGGTGGCCGCCGTGCCAGCCGTCTGCGCCGCAAAACCGAAACCCGTGCCCGTGGCGCTGGCCGCCGCTTCCTCGGCGTCGCTCATGGCCATGAGGGCCGGCACGTCAAAGGCCAGGACAAAGACGCCGTCGACAAATGTGCCGATGACTCCGGGATTCTTGACCAGATAATCTTTGACGGCGGCCTTGGTTCCCTTTTCGGACAGGAGCTTGTGGGCCGCCCGGAGCTGAGCGGGTGAAAGTTGATTGAGGGCTGTCTTCAGATCGTCGGCCAAATGCGCCGGAACCTTTCCTGTGGCGGTGATGGCATCCTCGACTCGGTTCAAGAGGCCGAGCGCCCTGACCCCGGCATCGTCCAAGGTGTCACCGCTGTAGGCCACGAGCTTTTTCAGGCCGTCGGGGCCGACATTGTGAAACGCCCCCGAAGCGCTTTCATCCAGCGCGATGACGGCAAACTCGCGCAGTTTCTTGCTCCGGATCATATCCATCAGCGCCTCGCGATTGGACTCAGCCAGTTTGCCGAGCCTGCCCGCAAACTCCTTGAGTCCGTCCTTGTTTCCCTTCCAGTACTCAAGGGCGGCGCGAATCTCCGCTCCGGCTCCCTTGGGGAGGGAATCGTATGTCAAACCGGCCTTGAGAAAGGTCTTCATGACCGCCTTCATGCTGTCATCCACCACGACCTGCTGTGCTATCTCGCCTTGTGTGGGCTGCTTCAATTCGCCCGCAAGAGGCGCGCCGCCCCAAGCAAGCATCAGAACCAGAAACAAAACGCCCGCCCGTTGCAATGCCCTGATTTTCATTCGAGCCCCCACTGCGCCAGTTGCGATCCTGCTTGGGCGGCGTTTCGACGCAGTTGCCCCGCCTTCTCCGCATCCTGGGGCACCCACAAGCCGGTTTCATATTCATCGGCCAAAAGCGCCATGGCATCGGCATCACCCGCTGCGGCCGCGCCTTCAAGCAGGGCCACGGACCGGACCGGATCAGGCGACCCGCCAATGCCAGCCCTGAGCGCAATGGCCAGGCTGACCTTCGCCTTGGGATCTCCACCGTCAGCCTGAGCGCCAAGATCGCTGATCATTTCACCAAGATCTTTGCCCTCGCCTTTGCCAGCAGTATTTGTTTCGACAACGGAAGGCTCCTGGGCAACGGAAGTCTCTAAAGCGGGCTGTTCGCCCGAGGGCAAGCCTTCATCCATGCGGCTGATCAGCTGTCCCAGAACATCACGCTGGGCTTCGCCGAGGTCAAGCTGCCCCTCGTCTGCCTGCCCCAGCCAGGAAGCAAGCTGCGCCCTGTCTGCGGAAATGAGGTCCAGGCCCAGGGCGCGAAACTCCATCGCCACGCCTGCAGTGGATTCGGGGACCAGTTTCCAGGCCCACAGGGCCCTGACTGTGAGCTGCCCTTCGTCTCGCAGTCTGATCAGCTCGGGCGGCAGCGTGTCCACGGCCGGCTCCGACGCGTGCAGCGGACAGGAGAACAAAAGAATAACCAAACACAACCAAATCCTCATGATTCCTCCACACACGGAATTCATACCGCGGCAATTCCGCAGTTCACGATAAAACCAGCCTGCATACGCCATTTATTCATTCATTGTCCCGGGAACAGACTCCCCGGTCCCGGCCTGCAGGGCCCCTTCGGGCAGAGCCGTGACATAGAGATCGTAGCCCCCTTTACCTCCCGAGCGATCAGACGAGAACATGAGCACCCGCAGATCATAAAGGTTCTTGAGCCCAAGACCGAGAATGGAAGGCCTGAACTCGTTGCCAAGGGTGTTCACCTGCACATTCTCCGGCATGAATTTCTGAATGTTTCTGGGCACTTGCCAATCACCATGGGATCTGATCGATACAAAGAGGTCAAACCCGCCCAGGCTGCCCGGGCGATCGGAGGCCATGAACAGATTATCGCCATGAACAAAGGGTGCCATGGTGTTGCCGGGAGAGGCCAATTCCGCCATCGGTTCGATATCCGCGGCCCGCGAGGGATCCGCCAGCCAGTGCGCGAAATCGAGACTGCCGCCGTGATTACGGTATCGGTAGATGCGATATTTCCCCGAACGATTGGAACTGAAGTACAGTTCATGACGCTTGAAGTCGTAAGTGGCGTAGGCTTCGTCCGAGTCGGCGCGATTGCCGAAGAAGGGGCGCACATCCCCGGCCGTGTCGACCAGATACAGGTTACGCCGCCCCTCGTGATCCGAGTCGAAGAGCCACACCCCGCCACCGGGAAGCTCTCCGGTGCCGTTCCAGGGCAACGGCTCTTCCGTCAGGGGGTAACTTTGGGTCATGTGCGGCGGAAAAGGCTCATCATACATGCGCTGCGGATCCGAAAGCGGAAACAGCGGGGTAGGCCCGCGCACGTTGCCGTGAAAGGCGGGAATGGCGGAAAAAGCCCCGTAGCGCTCCACGCTCAATTGCGGTGCAGGAGGACGGGACTGTCTGCGATCGGGATACGGTTCCTGCAATAACCGCAGGCGACCGGTGTCGATAGTGAAATGATGGCCCTTGCTGTCCGCGTTGCTGGCAAAAGCGATAAAAGCGTCCATCTTCAGCGGCGGCGGCCCGGCCACGGCATTGAAATCGTCATAAGGGCTGTTCAATCCGGCTAGGGAATGTATGGCCGGTTCCATGCACACGGTGTTGGGCAAGTCTCCATACAGGGCGTCAAGGAGGCAGCCGGACAGCATCAGCGGGACCATTGCGGTCAGGGCGAGGCGACGAATCATGCTTGCTCTCCGTTTGAAGATTCATTTATCCTGAATCATTTTGCCATCCGCCACGATACTCTCACGGCATTTCGCCTTCTTCTTCCGCGTTCCAATCCGCCGGGGCCGGGATCATTTCGGGGCGAATGCGCCTTCCACCTCTTGCACGAGCATGGGCAGATTCCCAAGCGTAGCGCCGGACATCTCCAAGTCCGGGGTCAGGCCCGCGCCGGAACAGGAATCCCCACCGGGAAGCAGCACATCCCGGTTCGTATAGCGCAGGACCGAACCGTCGGACAGGCGGACGTCGGTCTGGGAGCTGCATTTGCCGTAGGTGCGCTGGCCCACGAGCTTCGCCTTGCCCTGCCGGTGTAATGCCCCGGCGAAAATTTCGGCCGCGCTGGCCGTGTCCGGCCCCACGATGAGTGCCAACGGCATGAGGTATTTTTCCCCGGACGGAGCTCGTACTTCGCGAACTTCCTTGCCGCGCCCCTGGATAGAACCCAGAAGCGTCCCAGCCGGAAGAAACAGGCCCGCTATATCGAAGGCCTCGTAAAGGTCACCGCCCCCTGCGTCGCGCAGGTCGATGATGAGCAGCCCGTCCCGCGCCGCGCCCTTTCGGGCCAGAAAATCGATGGTGGCCAGCAGGGCGGGCCTTGTCATCCCGGCCACGAATTCGCGGATGCGCAGCACCTGCCGGTCGCCCGGAGGGATCGGCTCCACATCAAGAGGCTTGAAAGGCTCGCGGATGATCGTGACCGTCTCCTGGCGCCCGTCCGGCCGAGCGAGCAGCAGGCGCACGGCGGTGTCCTCCTCGCCCTTCAAGGCGGACGCCACGGCCACGGGCTCAAGTCCGGCGACGCTCCTGCCGTCGATTTCAAGCAGCCTTGAGCGGTCGGGCACTCCGGCCAGATCCGCCGCCCCGCCCTTGTAGATCGAAAGGAAAATTTCGCCTCCACGCACGACAAGCTCAGCGCCGATGCCGATCCAGGCCTCGCGTCCGGTCACGGGGGACTGATACTCCCGGGCCGGAAAATACCGCGCATACGGATCGATCTGCTTCAAAAGCTCCGGCAGACGGGCCTCGTCCAGGGCCTCAAGAACCTCCGGGGCAGGAGGCACAAGGGCATCCTCGCGCAGAATCCGGCGGATCTCATCCAGGGGCGCGCAGAGCGCCCCCGCATGAGTGGCGAAAACCGCCGTCACGGCCAGGACCAGTAGACCGGCAATCCTCACTGGGCCAGCTCCATCTGCATCTTCATGAGCAGATCGTATTCCTTGCGCAACGAGTCGCGCTGTTTTTCAAGCTGCTTGCGGCGCAGGTCCATGTCCGCGTCCCCAAGGCCGCTGCCTTCCAGATCATCCAGAGAGGACGCCTGCTTGTTCATCTTCCCCTTGAGTTCGGTGACCCGTTTTTGCAGGTCGGCCACGCTCTGCTTGTCCGCGCCTTCCTTGGCGGCGAGGCTTTTGGTCTTCTTGTCGAGGGCCGCTATCTCGGTCTGCATGGCCTTCACGCGCGCCTGATCCTTGTCGAGCTGGGCCTGAGCCGCCGATTTCTGGGCCTCAAGCTGACCTTTCTCGGCATCGAGCTGGCTCTGCGTGGCCCGCAATTCCTGAAGCCGGGCTTCGCGTTCTGCCACGCGATCCTTGTAGCCGCCCCCGCCCAGACCGGCGACACCGCCGAAAAAGCCTCCCGTGCGCGGATCATGCTGGCCCGCGCAACCGGCAAGAAGCATCGCCGCGAACAGCATCGGGATGAAAATCGTCCTCCTCATACCGACAACCTCTGATCGATCTGGGCCAGCTGGGTGCTCCCGTCGCGCAGCTTGTCCAGGTTCTTCTGCAGCGTGTTCACTTCTTTTTGCAGACGCACGATGTACTGGTCATCGGCCGGGCGGGTCTTTTTCTCGTCGGCCAGGATGGCGGTCTGGACTTCAAGCTCCTTGTCCAGAGTGTCCTCAAGCTTCTTGCTGGCATCGATCTTTTTCTGCAGCTCGTCGCTCTTGGCCACCAGCACCTTCTTGTCCACGGTGCCCTTGTCGTACTGGGCGCGCAGGGTCTTGGACTGCTTTTCAAGCGTGGTCACGTCCTTGGAAAGCTTGGCGTTGTAGGCGATGGCGGTCTTGTTGAACTCCTGGGTGTTTGCAATCTCGGCATCGAGGAAATCCTCGGTGCTGGCATAGGCCTGCTTGCGCTTGGCGATCTCATTGCCGACCAGAAATCCCAGACCCGCACCGGCCGCCGCTCCGATGGCCGCGCCGCGTCCGCCGCCCACGGCATAACCGAGCAGGCCGCCGAGCACCGCGCCCACGCCTGTACCTTCGGCCTGAGTACGGTTCTTGTCGGACATGGTCGCGCATCCTGGCAACAGAGCGAAGACCAGAAGCATCACAACAAGCACCTTCGCTATCTTTTTCATCTCCTCATCCTCCTGAAACTGTTTGTTTTATGAATCTGAAAATTCTGCAAAACCCTTACGAAACTCTTCCAGCCACAGGTCTGTGTCGGCTCGGCGCTGCTCAGCGAAACTTTCGGCGTGTCCCTTGAGCAGCTTCATGACCAGACGTTCACGCTTGGTCATCTCCCTGGCTTCAAGCTCCGTGAAGGCAAAATCGATGTACGCTTTTTCGTACTCGCCCAAAGTGCCGATCTTGTCTTTGTAGCCTTGCATCTGCTCTCCAAGCGCCGTCTCCAGTTCGGCCATGGATTTCTCCACCGCCGCGACCTGTTCCTGGTAGCGCGACGATGTTTCGGCCAGCTCCTTGGCCAGGGCCAGGGTGTCCGTAAGCCGCGCCAGACGGGAAAGATACACGGACAGGTTGACCCCGTTGCGGGCCGCATCCTGGGCCAGGCTGCGCGCGCTCTCACGCTGGGCCAGTTCCAGGCGCTCGCGGGCCTTCTCCAGGGTGGACTGTACCGCGCCAAGCGGTTCGCGCAGACCCGGATTCTCCTTGATCAGCCGCTCGATGATGGGGTCCGCCGACCCGATCTGAACCGAGGCCTGACTGACAAGGTTATCGAGGGTGCGACCCACGGGCATGGTCCTTCGCAGGTCGGCCTTGTAGGCCTCGTATTCCTTCTCGATGCGGGTGCGCTGGGCCGAGGTCACGACCACGTTGGCTCCGATGGCCAGACGTGCCCCGGTGTTGAAGGATCGCCGCTCCTCGACCTTCTTCTCGTCCACGTTCCAGGCGTAGACGTCGAGCTCGGCCCGCAGCGCGCTGCGCAGGTCCGCGGGGGGGGTCGAGACACTTCCGCCGCGCACGGCCACGCCGCCGGGCTTGCCCTGCCAGATTTCCGGCCGGAACAGCCCCGAGGTCATCTCCTGGGCATTGCCGAAGAGGTCGTGAAAGCCGCCCGCGGCGGGCTTACGCAGCCCCACCGGCCGCAATTGATGCTTGGCGTTGCCAAGGTGCCACGCGAACTCGTTGGCCTCGGCTGCCGGAAAAGGCAGACCGTTGTCGAAGGTGCCGGCCTGGATGGCAACGAGGCCGCCACGGGCGCAGTATTCCCATTCGTCTTCGGTGGGCAGGCGCATGAATCCGGGCGCCTCGTCCACACGCGGCATGGCTTCGACCCGTTCGGGATGGGCGGGATCGAACAGCCACTGATTGTAACGACGGATGAATTCAAGCACATCCCCATGACCGACATAGGCCAGCGGCATCATGAGCGCGTCGCGCAACTCGCGGCCTTTCAGCGTCGGCAGCTTCTGGTCCTCCGGGTCGCCGCTGGCGGCCAGGAGCGCGTCCATGCCCATGACCGCGACAAACTGGCCCCGGGTCAGTTCGTATTTGGCCATGACCAGCTCCCAGGTTCCATCCGGGCCGGATGGAAAGGAGCCGCTGATCTGGGTGCGTTGCAGCCCCTCGAAGATTCCGCCGGCCGCGTCGCCGATCTGGATGATGCGGCTCTGGTCGCCCCAGAATCCGCTGCCCGGCACAGGAACCTTGCGAAAAACCATCTGGGCGTCGCCCGGCATGGGCAGGATCAGGTCGCCTTCGGCCGGTTTCGGGTTGAAAGGAGTCTGCGGCGGCGCTTCGGCCAGGGCCGCCGTGATCGAGACAGCGTGACTGAGCACGCATGCCGCCGCGAAAAAGAGAAAAAACATCACGGCCAAAAGTCGCCGGCCCGGCCTCACGCCATCATTGCTCACGAATGACCTCCGCAGGATCAATGCATGTCGCCCGCCACGCGGCTGCCAGAGAGGCAAGAGCCGCCAGGGCGAGGGTTGTCAGACAGAAAACCGGAACATACGGCCCCGGCAAGACGCAAAAAGCCTCGCCCGGAGCAAGCTCGGAGGCAAAGGCATGGTTGATGGTCGCAGCCAGGGCCGCGTAGCCGCCAAATCCGGCCGCAAGGCCCAGCGCGGCGATCATGAGCCCCTGTGCGATGGGAAAGAAAAAGACATGCCTGCGCGCAAAACCGAGCAGTCTGAGCACCCCAAGATCACGCCTGCGCCGTTCCACGGCTGCATACAGACTGGCCACCAGCACCGCCGTCCCTCCGAAAAGCCCCAGCAGCGCGATGAGCCAGAAGAGGCGGGTAAGCCCCCTGTCCAGGACCTGGATGCGCTCGATGGCCTCCACTTCGGCAATGACCTCGATGCCCTGGCCCTTGAGCCGGTGGTAGAGTCCCGGGACATCGTCGATGCCTTGCGCATAGAGCCGAAAGCCCCGATACCCGCCGCGCGCCATTTCAAAGCGCCCCGTGCCGCGATCGAAAGCCACGGCGCGCTGCGTGGCGGTGCGCAGCACTCCCAAAAGCTCCACCGGCACCACCGGATGCTCAAGGGCGGTCTCCCCGAGCACGTGCAGATCGAACTCCAGCTCGGCCACGCCCTGGCTGCGCAGCGACGGCGTTTCTCCGGCGGGCACGCCCTGGGCGGCGGGCCACAGGACGCCGGGAATCCCCTCGGGCAGCCGTCCGGCGTATCCGCCCCACGGCGTCGGCGGGACCCCGAGCAGTCGCGCTTCTTCCTCACCAAGGGACAGGCCCACGAGGCGCAGCTCCTCTTCTCCGCGCTTGACCACGACATCACGGACATAGGGCAAAAGCACGCGGGTGTATCCACGCAGCTTCTGCTCGATGGCCCGCAGGTTTGAGGCGGTCAGGGAAGTCCCCGGCGAAAGCAGGTTGTAGATTGCAAGGCCAGGGGGCGGCGAAAATCCGAGCAGTTCCCGTGCCCCTTCCGGGGTCAGGTCCGCGATACGGCCAAATCCGGTGTTGATGACCAGCCCCGACCGGATGATGGGAAAGAGCGGTTCGGGCAGCACGAGCACGGCCCCGTCGAAGCTGGCAAAGGGCTCGGGAGTATCTCCGGCCCAGCCGCGCGCCGGGGCCGCGTAGCCCTCCTTGTAGGCCTCGACGTCGAGCACGAACGAAAGAGGCGCATAGACCCGCGCAAGAGAGCCTGCCCGCGCATCAAGCACGGCCGCGACCTTGAGCCGGACCTCCACATTCTCCGTACGCCCGCCCCTGGAGCGCGTCACCCGCGCCACGACTTCTTCGCCGGCCTTTACGCCCAGGCGCCGGGCGGCTTCGGCCGTGAGCACTGCCGCGCCGTCCTCGGGCACGATGGCACCGTTCTCAAGCAGCAGCGGATCGCCGGGCGCGGTCGGGATGAGGTCGAAAAGCTCGGCCTTGCCCGCGTCCTCACGCACCATGCTGATGACCGAGGACAAAGGCAGGATGGTCGGGGTCAGAAAGCCGATGCCAGGCCAGGAGGCCACATCCGTGAACCACTCGGGCTTGTATTCCCTGGTTTGCGCAGGCCGGATCTCACGGAAAACCGGGTCCTCGACCAGGCGTTCGCGCAGGGTCTGGATGGTGCCGTGTTTCAGGCCAAGCAGGACAAGCAGGGGAGAGATCACCGCTGCGAGTGCGATGACCAGGCAGAGGGTCAGAATCCATTCGTGCCGCAGATGCAGGGCGGCGAGAGCCGGGATGAGCCGTAAAGGACGGGGAGAGGTCATGGGGAACCCTCCGTGACCGGCCTGCACAGCGAACTGGTGACATGTTCGGAGACCTGCCGCGTATCGAAGGTGTAGGCGACATCGGCGCGGTCCATGACCAGATCCACGTCATGGGTGACCACCACCACGGCCACGGCTTCGTCGCGGGCCAGACGGTGCATGTCGTCCATGATGGCCCGCGCCCGGGCCTTGTCCACGGCCGCCGTGGGCTCGTCGGCCAGGACCAGCCGCGGCTGGTGCGCCAGGGCGCGCAGGATGGCCACCCGCTGCCGCTGCCCGATGGACAGGGCCACGGGCATCCGGTCCAGGCAACCGGCAACCCCGAGGCGATCGGCCAGCGCCGTCACCCGGGTCTCCGTGATCTCGCCGCCTTTGATCCGCGCGGGCAGGCAGATGTTCTGCCGCACGCTCAAAAAAGGCAGCAGGCCTCCGGTTTGCAAAACGTAGCCGAACAGGTCGCGACGCAATGCGGACAAGCCGTCCTCGTCGTCCCGGGCCCACAGGGCCGCCACGTCGATGGGAACCGTCGCTTCCCCGGAGGTGATCTCGAAGCGCTCGACCCGTGTCGGAGCCATGACCAGGGCGAGCGTGTCGAGCAGCGTGCTCTTGCCGCAGCCGCTCTCGCCGATGACCGCGACCATCTGCCCGGGACGGACCGCGAAATGCGGCACGTGCAGTTCGAAAACGCTCTCGCTCTGGGAACGCGTCTTGACGAGCCCGTCCAGGCGGATCATGGGCGCGATCGCTTCAGCCATGCCGCTCCCGCCTAGGGCAGGTAGTCCAGATGCAGCGGATAGACCAGATCCTGGTCCGGGTCCGTGTCGTTGAGACGGAACCATGCATCGACCTGCTCGTTGATGGTGCGGTACTGATCGAGTTTGGCCAGGACGCTCCACTCCAGCTGCGAGCGCTGCTCCGCCGTCATGCTCGCGAACATGTCGTCGGTCAGGGACAGGATGTCGCTCTTGTAGGGCAGACTCTGGATGAATGCGGGCAAAAGCCCGGACTCGGCCAGCGTCGCGGCCCCGCCGATGTCGTCAGGGCGCTTCATGGTCTGGCCGGATACGCTCTGCAGGGCTTCGAAGAACTGCCCCTGAGTGACCTGGGCGCGCATCAGCGCCTGCACGACCTGATCCAGGGACTGGGCCAGGGAGGACAGCTGTTCGCGTGTGACCAAGACGCGCACGTCTAGGGCGCGGTCGGCGGGGTTGATCAGGTCGCGGTCCAGGGTCCAGGCCACGATATCCTTGGGCGGGGTGGCCTCCTTGCCGACGTACTCGATGAGCGCGGCCTCCCAGAGCTTGTCGAACTCCTCAAGCGGAGCCGCCCCGACCGCGTCGGCCGCCCCGGCGGTATCGGCGCCGGCGGAACCGCCCATGGTTTCGTTGAGCTTGGCGTTGATGCGGCTTGTCAGATGTTCGGCCAGATCGCGGTACTGCTGCTCCTCGAAGGCGTTGACCTCCCTAATGGCGGAACTCTCGGGGTTACCGCGCACCCGGGCGAGGTGGGAGAATTGGGCCAGGGCCCGGGGGTGATCCTCGGCGGCGCGGGGATCCTGCAGGTGAATGGCGAAAAGATGCACCTGGGCGTCGTCGTATTCGCGGCGCAGATCGGTCTCGTCCTTGCCGGTGGTGTTCTGGGGGTGTCCTTTGGGATGGGAGCTGGCGTCACCGACGAAAATGACGAAGCGCAAAGCCCCTTCACGCCATTTGGAATGCAGGGCCACGTCCACTCCGGCAAAGGCTTCCTCGGCATAGTCCACGCTGCCCACGGCCGTTGCACCACCGTCCTTTTCAAGCAGTTCGACCAGCTGCTCGCCGGGCACCAGTTCGGGCGTCAGGTTGCGGGTCACGTATTCAAGCTGGGGAGCGGCCGCCAGGGAATCCCGGAAGACCACAAGGCCGAAACGGAAGCGATCGGCGGTCTCGGCGCTGAATTTTCTGGTCATCCCGGCCACGGCCTCGCGGGTCATGTCGATGAAGGGCTGCATGCTGCGGCTGGTGTCGATGACGAAGACGACATCGGTCTTCACGTCGCGCATGGTGGCTCCGCCAGCCGAGCGGCCCACCTGCGCCTGTTCCAGATAGTCGGGACTTTTAAGGGTGTCGGCACCGCGGCTGTTCGGCACGGCGGCGGCCAATTGCAGGAGGCGCGCGTCGTCGCCGTCGATCCTGGTCTGCGACCACTGCAGGATGGGCAGGACATAGAATTGGCGGGTGATGTCCACAAAACGCTGCGGTTCCATGCTGACAACGCTGTCGGGGATGTTTTTGGCGTCTATGGCGTCGTAGATGCCCTTGGCCTTGCCGGCCATGTCCATGTCGTCGACCACGGCTTCAAGCGCGGCGCGGTCGTTGAACATGAGTACGGGCCTGCGTCCTTCAAGAGGATTGCCGGGATGGGTGTAGGAAACCAGCAGGGCCTGCCGCCATTCGAGCACGTCCCGGGCCTGCATCCAGCCCTCGGGCTCGGTCTTGGAACGGCCGACCTGGTACCACCCGCGCGGATCCGAGGCCTGGCTCAGGTCGAGATTCTGGCGGTCGAACACATAGAGGGGACGAAAAGCGGGAACATTGGCCAGGACGATTCCGTCTTCGCTCGCCGCCGCATCGCGGTACATGGCGGAAAAAGGACGCGGCAGGATGCGCAGCGGCAACTGGGTGGCGGCTTCCAGGCATGGGCTGCCGGGCTGGCAGACGATTCCGTCATCAGGCGGGGTGGCCCCGACATGTCCGACATCTCCTTCCAGCGCGGCAAGACCGTCCGCCGGCGCATGCCCCTGGGTCCCTTCGAGATCCGCGAGGGCCGCGAGTCCTGTTCCGGCAAAGGCTGTCAGGCACATAACCGTGCCCAGAGAGAGGATTCTCCGTGCGGACGCGAGATAACGAGACATGACACCTCCTGACTGCGTGAGTTGGAATTCTACGTATTGCAATGAACGGCGTTACAAAATTTATCCACAAAAGTAATAAAATAAACTGAACAATAATGCAAACTTATATTAGGCAAGTCGAGCCGAAAAGAACAAAATAAGTATGTAACTGCTGAATGTAATCAAAAATAACACCAAAGAAGTCTCTCTATTTCAGCATGTTGAAAAAGGGCGCTGAACTGGGCTCAATTCCAGACCAAAAGGATTCGGAAAGATCGCGGATCATGCAAACCTGGGCGCAAAAACTCCAAATGCATCATTCGTTGCGCAAAAACGGAGCCGCCTTGCGGCCCAGAACGCGCCAGGTACCAAGCAGACCCATGAACAACGACACCCCGACACCGGCCAGTACGGTCAAAAGGCCCATGGTGAGGTCCGGCCGGAACTGCATGCGCAGCAGGCCCTGGACCACGCCCCAGGCCGTGATCGTGCCCAGCGCAAGGCTGCCAAGGCCCGTGAACAATCCGGCCAGGGAGAACTCGGCCACGAGGATGGCCAGGATGTCGCGCCGTGTTGCCCCACAGACCTTGTAGATGACGCTGTCGTAAATGCGGCGGTGCTGGTCCGCAGAGAAGGCTCCGGCCAGGACCAGAAACCCGACCAGGAGCGCCACTCCGGCCATGACCTGGAAGATGCGCACCGTGCGGGTCAAGATCAGCGCCGCGTTGTCGAGCACCTCGCGGATGGTGATCACGGCCACCTCCGGAAAGGCTTCCGTGGCACGGGCGTACAGGGATTCCGTGTCGTCCACGCCGTAGGCCGCCCCGAGCCAGGTCTGCGGAGCGGTGTCGAGGGTGTTCGGAGAAAAGATGATGGCGAACTGCATGGCCAGGGTCCGCCAGTCGACCTCGCGGATGCTGGTGATGGTCCCGGTCAGGTTTCGGCCCAGCACATTGACGGTCAGCGTGTCACCAAGATCCACCCCGAACCCCTGGGCCAGGTCGGAAGTCAAAGAAATGAGCGGCGGACCGGCATACCCGCTCTCCCACCACTGGCCCCGCAGGAGGGTGCTGCCGCGCGGAAAGTCCTCGCTGTAGGAGAGGCCGCGGTCCCCGCGCACGGCCCAGGCCACCTCCTCGGCCACGGTGGCGTTCTCCACCGGCGTGTCGCCGATGCGCACGATGCGCCCCCGGATCATGGGGCGCAGATCCAGCCGCGACAGGCCGGGGGTGTCATTGGCCAGGGCGCGAAACCGCTCGACCTGATCGGGCCGGATGTCCATGAAGAAAAAGTCCGGGGCCTCCTCGGCCAATTCGGCGGTCAGCGCCCTGGTCAGGCTGGAATTGACCATGACCACGGCCACCAGGGCCGTCAGTCCAAAACCCAGGGCAAAGACCAGGCTCACGCCCGGCGAGCCCGGGCGATGGATGTTGGCCACGCCGATGCGGGCGCTGGGCCAGGGCAATCGCGGCGCCCTGGCCGCCAGCCAGCGAATGATCCGGGCCAGCCCCTTGAAGAGCACGAAGGCCATGATGGTGCCGCCCACGAACCATGCCGCGAGCTTGTTGTTGCCCGCGAACCAGAAGACCATCAGCGCCAGCAGGACAAAGGCGGCGGCCGTGGGCAGGATCGCAGCGCGCGGGATGCGCGCCATGTCGGCCGAGATGTAGCCCCGGAAAATCCCCGAAGGGCGCACCATGACCGCGCGAAAGAGGGGCGGCATGGAGAAGGCCAGGGTCGTGACCAGCCCGAAGAGAGCGGCCTGGATCAGGGGGGCGAAATAAATGCCGGCGCGGACCTGAATGGGCAGGACGTCGGAAAAGAATCGCCCCGCCAGCCAGGGCACAACACTCCCGGCCAGCATCCCGGCGCAGGCTCCGACAAAACCCAGGAACAGGACCTGCGCCAGATACGAGATGAACAGCACCCTGCTCGAACCGCCCATGCACTTCATGGCGGCCATGTGGTTGAGCCGTCCGCCAAGATATCCGCGCACGCCCCCGGCGATGCCCAGGCCCCCGACCAGAAGCGCGCCCAGGCCGATGAGGGTCAGATCCACGCTCAGGCGCTCCAGTACGGTGCGGATGCGCGGTGCAGCGTGAATGTAGTCGCGCACCCGCCAACCCGAATCGGGGTGGTCGGCGCGGATCCGGGCTACCATCTGTTCGGCGTCCCCGCCATCAAGACGGAGCAGATACTCGGCGCGGAACAGGCTGCCCGGCTGGGTCAGGCCGGTCTGCGCGAAGACGTCGGCAGAGACCATGAGCCGGGGCCCGAGGCTGAAGAATTCGACCACGCGGTCCGGCTCGCGCTCGATGATCCCGCGCAGGGCGAAGCGCACGTCGCCGACACGGATCTCATCCCCCACCGCAACCTGAAGCCTGGTGAGAAGTCCCCGGTCGGCAACGGCTCCGGGCAGACCGTCCCTGACGGCGAACAGATCCTGCACCTCATTGCCGCCTTCCAGTTCCATGCGACCGTACAGGGGATAGAGCGCGTCCACGCCCTTGAACTCGACCAGCACGGATTTTGCGGCCACTCCCTGCGCGTCGGCGCGGGCCATGGTGCGCGTGGAAAGGATCCGGCTCATTTCGCCGAAACTGCCGAGATATGCCGCTTCGTCCTCGCTCAAGCTGCGTGAGGTGAGGCTCACGCTCACGTCCCCACCGAGGATGGCCTTGGCGTCACCGGCCAGTCCGGCTTCGAAGGCGCGCCCCAGGGAACCCACGGCGCTGATGGCCAGAACCCCCAGAAACAGGCAGCCCAGAAAGACGCCAAAACCGCGCAGGCCGCCCCGCAGCTCACGGCGGCACAGCGTCAGGGACAATTGCAAATCTTTGATACCCATCACGCCTCCATGCGTCCGGAGTGCATGGTGGCCACCCGGTCGCAGCGTTCGGCCAGGGAGCGGTCATGAGTGACCAGGACCAGGGTCGCGTTCTCTTCGGCCTGTAGGGTAAAGAGCAGTTCCATGACCTTCGCCCCGGTCTCCTCGTCCAGGTTGCCCGTGGGCTCGTCGGCCAGGATGATCCGAGGCCGCGCGGCAAAGGCGCGGGCCAGGGCCACTCGCTGTTGCTCGCCGCCGGAAAGTTGCGAGGGATAATGGCTCCCGCGATGCCCGAGTCCGACCTGCTCCAGCGCCTCCAGAGCCCGGCCGCGAGCCTGTGGATGATGGGCGAATTCCAGTGGCAGGGCCGCGTTTTCAAGGGCCGTCATGGTCGGGATGAGATGAAAGGCCTGAAAGACGATGCCCAGATGCTCGCGCCTGAAGCGTGACAGCGCGTCCTCGGTCAGGGCGGTCAGGTCCACCCCGGCCACCTGCACCTGGCCCAGGGTCGGCCGCTCCAGCCCGGCCATGAGCATGAGCATGGTCGTCTTGCCGGAACCGGAAGGGCCGACCACGGCCAGGGTCTCGCCCTGGGCGACCCGCAGATTGACCCCGCTCAATATGTTGACCGGCCCCGAGCCGGCGGTTAGCGTCAAATGAACGTTTGAGAGCACAACAGAAGAGGAAGCATTCATGTCATCCATCCTTGTATGGGGTATCACCTGGGCCGTGGCCCTGATCGTGTTATGTCCGGTCCGCGGAGCTTGCGCGGAGCGTGAAATCCATATTCTCGCCTTTGGGGACAGCCTGACCGCAGGCTACAACCTGCCACCCTCCAAGTCATTCGCCGCCCAGCTGGAGCAGCAGATGCTCAGCCAGGGACGCAAGGTCCGGGTCACCAACGCCGGCCTTTCCGGCGACACTTCAAGCGGCGGGCGGGCACGCCTGGGCTGGTCCCTGCAGGACAAGCCCGATCTGGTCATCCTGGAGCTCGGCGCCAACGACGGCCTGCGCGGCCTGGACCCGGCGCCCATGCGCGCCAACCTCGAAGCCATTATCAAGGAGTGCCTGGAGGCCGGAGCCCGTGTCATACTGGCTGGAATGCGTGCCCCGGTCAATTGGGGAGCGGCTTATCGAAAAGAGTTCGAGCAGGTTTTTCCCGATCTGGCCCAGAAATATGAGCTGCCGTTGTACCCTTTTTTCCTGGACGGGGTTATATCCGACCCAGGCCTGCTGCTTGAGGACGGCCTGCATCCCAATGCCGACGGTGTGGAACGCATCGTGGACGGCATCCTGCCCATGGTCCTGGACGAAGTGGACGCGCTGATGCAAAGTCCGGCATAATCAATAAAACATACATCCTTGTCGTGGGGAACTCATGACCACTCTGCCTTTCGTGCTGCTAGGCATCCTCATTGGAGCCTGGTTTCTGTCCGTCAAGATCATGCGCATCACCGTCGATGCGCTGTCCTCTCCCCGGGAGCGAATGGTCCCGCGCTCGCACGTGCCCTCGGATCAGGAGCTGCGCCAGCCGCTGCGCCAGGCTGAAGATTGGGCCCGTGAGCATGGGTTCGACGACGATATCATGTTCGACTTCCAGATCGCATCCAAGGATCAGGCCCTGTTTTGCCGGACCTGGAAAAACGCGGCGGAGAAAACCTATCTGGTTTTATATTACGGGATGGGCAAGCACTTCGTGGAACTGGTCACCATTTACGACGACAAGACCGGCGTGACGACCACCAACGCGCCGGACGCCCACACCCTGCCCGCAGTGCCCGGAGCCTTCATCCAGAGCTTTCCCGGAAACGGGCTGACCGACCTGCTCGGACTGCACCTGCAGGGCCGCGCCACCCTGGAAAGACGCACCGGACTCACCCCGCAGGAACGCCTGGAAGACACTGTCGATCTCATCGCCAGATCCCTGCAACGCCAGGCCACCTACGTCATGTCCATTCCCGGATGGCAATGGAAGGGAATCTGGTGGATCACCGTGCGCAAGAAGAAGATGATCGGCAAGGATGTCGGCTGGCAGCTCGATCAGCTCGGCGTGTTCGAACCTACCGCCGAGTCTCCGGAGATTCTGCAGTGACGCCCTGTTTCCGCCCGAAGGCACTCCTGTTCCCCCTCATGGCCTGCGCGGCCGTGCCGGATGAAACCCTGAGCGGAATCGACGCGGCCATGGAAGCCCCGACAGTTCAGGCCGCCCTTCCCGCGCAGGGCTCGGCCGCATCATGACCCTCACCCCCCTGGACTACAATCCTCCGACCGAACCCCGGCTGACCGTCATCCATGAAGACCGGGACATGATCGTGGTCAACAAGCCGGGCGGCCTTTTGTCCGTACCCGGACGCACTCCGGAGCTTTTGGACTCGGTCCTGTCGCGGGTGCGCGAAATCCATCCCGGGGCCCAGGCCGTGCATCGCCTGGACCTTGGCACCTCGGGGGTGCTGGTCGTGGCCACGCGGCGCAAGGCCGAAGCGATCCTGCGGCAGCAATTCCAGGACCGCCTGACCCGCAAGGTCTATCTGGCGAGGGTTACCGGCGTGATGACCGAGGACTCGGGGCAGGTGGATCTGCCACTCATCTGCGACTGGCCCAACCGCCCAAGGCAGATGGTCTGCCACGACACGGGCAAACCAGCCCTGACGGACTATTCTGTGCTTGAACGCGCCCAAGAGAGCACCCTGGTCCTGCTGCGCCCCCACACCGGCCGCTCCCATCAACTGCGAGTGCACATGGCCAGCCTTGGCCATCCCATTATCGGCGACAACCTCTACGGCGACGCCAGGCAGGGCGACCGTCTGCATCTCCACGCCAGTCAACTGGGCCTGCATCACCCCTACAGCGGCGAATGGATCATGTTCCACGCCCCCTGCGACTTCGCCCCGCACGTAGCCCCCATCGCGCTCGAGGCACCCGCCTCCCCTTCCGAAACCTGACTTCGGCCTCGGTCAACGACCGGCCTGCGCCCGCGAAAACCTGTCATCAAAGCCGTACTCCGAAGCACGCATCGATAATCCCGATCCGTTTTCGACCCACGGATCAAAATTTACGATTTGACCGCAAGCCCGCCTCGGGCCAGATAGTCATCGCATGATCCCAATTCACTGGAAATCCTGGTCTTATGCCGCAGTGCGCATCGCGCTGGCGCTGGCTTTTCTTGCCGCCGGAATCATCAAGATTCTGGACCCCATGACCTTTGCCGTGACCATCGACGCCTTCGGCATCCTGCCGGGTCCATTGATCCTGCCCGTAGCCGTTTTCCTGCCCCTCCTCGAAATCATGGGCGCGGTGGCGCTCATTTTCGATATTCGGGGCAGCCTTGGCCTCATCACCTTCATGATTCTCATGTTCATCGCCGTGCTCGGCTACGGGATGCACATGGGCCTGGACATCGACTGCGGCTGCTACGGCCCCGGGGACCCCGAGGGCGAGGCCTTTGCAGGGATTCGCGATGCGCTGTGGAGGGATCTGATCATGCTCGGATGCGCGGCAACACTGTATGCGTGGCGTAAGGTCATGGGCGTGCGCCCGGGCACTTTCGCCGGATATTATCGATCCATCAAAACCTTTATCTCCAAGGAAGAAACTGCATGAAGAAAATCGCCGTCCTCGTTGTGACCCTGCTTTACCTGCTCGTTGCAAGCCCCTCCTTCGCCCTCTTCGATTCCAAGTTCGAGGCCGAAGTCACCAAGGAAGCCGAGGCAGTAAAATTGTTCCGTGACACCACCGCAGCCGGCTACGGCCTGATCACGGGTGCGGAACTGAAGAAGATGATGGACGAGGGCAAGGACATGGTCATCATCGACACCATGCCCTACGAAGACAGCTATAAGAAGGAACACGTTCCCGGGGCGCTGCAGTTCCTGTTCCCCATTCCGGACATGAAGGAATGGGACGCCAAGGATACCGGCGGGAAGTCCCAGGCCGACTTCGAGGCCATGCTCGGCCCCGACAAGGACAAGACCATCGTGGTCTATTGCGGCTTCGTGAAATGCACGCGCAGCCACAACGGCGCGCTCTGGGCCAAGAAACTCGGCTACAACAACGTCTACCGCTTCCCCGGCGGCATCTTCGGATGGAAGGGCCTGGATTACCCGATCGAGAAGGTGCAGTAGGCGCGGACTCGCTCCTTTTTCGGCAGCGCGCCCATGACAGCAAAAAAGCCCTTGATCTCATTGTGGATCAGGGGCTTTTTTGCTGTTTGAACGCATCTTCATCCCGAACAAGCCGGACAAAAATTTCTGACAATCTCTATTGAAATTTCAGCTTCTCATTTCAAATTTTCGAGATCGGCCAAATCCTGGAACCGTCCGGTTGACCGCTTGTTTTTCTTCAGGTTCTCAATGTCGATAAAGTCGACAGCAATGCCATCGAGGATGATCTGCATGCGTGCAGCATGGCACTCGGAAAAATCAACCCCGGAAAGAACATTGAGAAGGTCGATACGGCTGGGCGGATACCCGAGTTGCACGATCTGGCTGGGGACCAGAAAATCGTCGGCAGTCAAGTCCAGGGAACCGAATCCGAAATCCTCCAGGGCCTTGACGAGCTTCTCCGCATTTTCACGGGTCATCTCGATCCAGACATCCAGGTCCTTGGTGTAGCGGGGATAGCCGTGGACAGCGACTGCATAGCCCCCCACGACCAGATACCGAACCTGGTTATCGCTGAGTGATTGAATAAACTCTTTGAAATCTGGGTTCAGCACCGTACCTCCATTGATGATACTCCCGCCGGATCTCTTCGAGGGCTTCAATCCTCACGGAATATGACTGAGCAATCCAGTAGGAGAAATCGCTTGGCTGCTCCTCCATGCTGACTTTCGTCACGACTTTTTCGATTCCGATTTGCTTCACGCTGTATCCAACCACGCCATGTAATTAAAAATTGACGAAGGCAGTCCGGTCATCCAGACAAAGTCACTTTTCCTGTGAAAGCTTCTACCCCACCACGTCATACCGGCTAAAAACCAGCGAATAGAACGCCTTGCCCTTGGTCCGGGACCGAAGTTCCGTGGAGAAGCCGAAGAGCTGGCGCATGGGGGCCGTGGCCGTGATGCCGGACTCGTAATCCGAGGTGCGTACATCAAGGATGCGCGCGTTCTTGGCCCCGAGCAGATTGACGCAGTCGCCAACATATTCCTGCGGCATGCGCAACTCCACGTCCATGATCGGTTCGAGCAGGACCGGCGAGGCCTTGACCAGAGCCGACTTCATGGCCTCCAGCGCGGCCATGCGCACGCCCAGATCCGTGAGTCCATCCTCGAAATGGGCGACTTCAAGCAATGTCGCCTCAACGTCGGAAACCAGGCACCCCTGGAGCATTCCGGCCTGCAGCGCGTCCTCCATGGCCTTCAGGGCGATGTCCGTGTGATTAGTGGCCGGCAGTTCGGTGACGCAGCGGTTGCCCTGACCGCGCGCGGCCGGACGCACCATGACTCGGACCAGGGCGCGGTGCTGCTGATCCCCGATGAGCTTGCGGCAGCTTCCCTCGGCCGTCGCATCGGCGGCGATGGTCTCACGGAAAATGACCTGCGGGTTGCCGTAGCGGAAAGTCACCCCACTCTCGCGGCGCAGCCGCTCCAGAACCACCTCCAGATGCAGCTCGCCAAGGCCCGCCACGATGAGCTGATCCGTGTCCTCGTCCGTGAAAGATTGCAGGGTCGGATCTTCGATGCAATATCTTTGAAGCAAAGCTTGAAGTTTGTCCGTATCACTGGCGCTGCCCGGCACCAGGGCCACGTTCAGGACCGGCTGGATGATGTCGATGTTCTCAAGGCGCAACGTGGCCTTGCCGGAAAAAAGCGTGTCTCCGGTGATGCATTCCTTGAGTCCCGTGGCCAGGACGATCTCGCCGGTCTTGGCCTCGGGAATGGGCTCGTACCGGTTGGCGTGCACCGTGTAGAGCTTGTGGATCTTTTCAAAGCGCTCCAGCCGGGAATTGTACGCCGCGCTGTTTTCGCCGATGCGGCCGTTGTAGACGCGCATGAAAATCTTCTTGTGCGCGCCCTCGAAGAGAACCTTGAAGACAAAGCCCACGAACTGATCCGCGCGCACGTTCTGCTCCTCCATGCGCCGCAGCACGTGGGCATGGGAATGCGATTCATCCGGAGATGGCAGAAAATGCACGATCCCGTTCATGAGCGGCTGCACGCCAATGTTCTTGAGCGCGCTGCCACAATAGATCGGCACTGCCTGCCCGGTCAGGGTCGCCTTGCGCAGGGCCGTCCTCAGCTCGGTCTCGCCAATGGCTTCATCGGCTAGGTAGCGCTCCATGATCAGCTCGTCGAAATCGGCCGCAGCTTCCGTCAGTTCCTTGCGCCTGGCTTCAAGCAGCTCGAGGTCCCGGTCCGTCGGATCAAACTCATGCACCGTCGCGCCCTGATCGGTCGCATCGAAGACAAGGACCTTGCCACGCAAAAGATGCAGCACCCCGCCCTCCACGCATTCGGACGGCACCGTCACCGGCAGCGGCCTGACCGCGAGGCGGGCCTGGATATCCGCGACCACCTTCCAGTAATCGGCGCCGGGGCGGTCGGTCTTGTTCACGAAAACGAGCCTCGGAAGCCCGTACTTGCGGGCCTGCCGCCAGACCGTCTCGCTCTGGGACTCGATGCCGTTGACCCCGCAGAAGACGACGATCGCGCCGTCGCAAACTCGCAGGGAGCGTTCCACCTCGACGTTGAAATCAACGTGCCCGGGAGTGTCAATGATGTTGACCTGACTGCCTTCCCAAACCACGGAAGTGCAGGCGGAAGTGATGGTGATGCCCCGCTTCTGCTCTTCCTCAAGGTAGTCCATGGTCGCATTGCCGTCATGGACCTCGCCGATCTTGTGGATCTTGTGCGCATAAAAAAGCAGGCGCTCGGTCAGCGTGGTCTTGCCCGCGTCGATGTGGGCGATGATGCCGATATTTCGTGTGGAGGAATCGATGTCGTTTTTTTTCATGGGCTTTAAATCAAATCGGGTTAGGAAAAGGTGGAAGTGAACTTGCGAAACGTATCCGGGCTGATCACGTCCCAGGCCCAGCAGCCAAGCAACCTCTCGGCCATGACTACCGGCGCCTGTCCCGGTTCGCCACCGTAGCTGATGTAGGGCCGGCCGACAACGGACACATCGGAGGTGACGGCCCTGTAGGCCTGGACGTATTCGCTGTCGGGGATGGCCAGTTCCACCCCGTATCCTGCCGGATCAGGGCGCAGCGTCCTGGGATAATCAAGGTTGATTCCAGCCAGATCAATGCATATTCCGGGGCCGCTGCCGGCCAGAAGCTCGACCAGCGGTCGCGGGTCGGAGCTGAAGACCTGCTGCACGGACAGAAAATCGCACCCGAACAGAAACGGGTCGGTCACCGGGCCGCTGACGTGCACGACGATTCCCCCGACCTTGGCCACCAGGGCCTGGACCATGGCGGAAAAAAAGGCTGGGAGGGGAAAACGGCGCAGGTCCATCGCAAAAAAAGCCCACTCCAGCCGCTCGCAGCTGACGGAGTGCTCCACGTGACTGAGCCGCCGGGTCTGCATGACCGGCTCTGTGCCGTTCTGGACCAGGGCATAGGCAAAGCTCACCGCGTTCTTGATCATCGATTTCTGGACCGCCGGACAGCGTTCGTACGCCTCGCCAAACGCATCGTCATCAATGTCCGGGACAAATCCGTTCTCGGCCAACAGCTCTTCGATCACCTTGTGCTCCTTGCAAAAAAAATGGGCAGGCCATACATGACCTGCCCGACATTTCCACATTTCAAGGCGTTGCACAACAGGGTGCGCGCCAGGAAGTTCAGATCGCGTCCAGCACCAGCGCGCCCATGGCGGAGCAGCCGACCTTCTCTCCCTCGCCGACATAAATGTCCCCGGTGCGATAGCCCTTGGCCAGCACGGTCTTGACCGCCGCGTCGATGGCCGCGGCCTCTTTTTCAAGGCCGAAGGCGAAGCGGAGCATCATGGACACGGACAGAATTGTGGCCAGGGGATTGGCGATGTCCTGACCGGCAATGTCCGGGGCCGAGCCGTGGATGGGCTCGAACAGCGCGGGCCCACCCGATCCCATGGAGGCCGAAGGCAGCATGCCGATGGAACCGGTGATGATGGAGGCCTCGTCGGAGAGGATGTCGCCAAACAAGTTCTCGGTCACGATGACGTCGAACTGCGAGGGGTCGCGGATGAGCTGCATGGCCGCGTTGTCCACGTACATGTGCGAAAGCGCAACGTCCGGGTACTCCGCCGCCGTACGGATGGCCACCTCGCGCCACAGGCGGGACACGTCCAGCACGTTGGCCTTGTCCACGGAGCACAGCTTTTTGCCGCGCTTGCGGGCGATCTCGCAGGCCACTCGAACGATGCGCTCGATCTCGGACTCGGAGTAGATCATGGTGTTGAAGGCGGCGCGTTCGCCGTTCACCACGGTCTCGCCGCGCGGTTCGCCGAAATAGGCGCCGCCTGTCAGCTCGCGCACGACCATGATGTCAAGGCCCTGCCCGATGATGTCCGGACGCAGATAGGACGCCGCCGCCAGTTCCGGAAAAAGCACGGCCGGACGCAGATTGGAAAAAAGACCCAGGGCCTTGCGGATGCCGAGCAGTCCCTTTTCGGGCCGGATGGCCGGGTCGATGGCGTCCCATTTGGGACCGCCCACGGCGCCCAGCAGCACCGCGTCGGCGGCCTTGCAGGCGGCCACGGTGGCCTCGGGCAGAGGATTGCCCACGGTGTCGATGGCGGCGCCGCCGATAAGCGCGGTCTCGGTCTGAACCGTGTGTCCGAACTTCTTCGCCACTTTCTCCAGAACCTTCACGGCCTGGGTGACTATCTCGGGGCCTATGCCGTCACCGGGCATGAGGCAAATTTTCATATTCATTGATATCTCCAGCATGAATAAACCATATGTTGTTTCAATGCGTCGGTTCGGAAAGGCATGGATTCCCGCCTGCGCGGGAATGACACCTCGCTGTTGGCCAAATGGTCAGCGTGCCGATACCTGCATGGATTCCCGCCTGCGCGGGAATGACACCTCAGCCAGGGCGACACTGCTGAACGTTTTCCTGACGGCGGCTTTCCGTATTGCCACAACGTCATCCCCGCGCAGGCGGGGATCCATGCCTCTCGCCTTCGATGCGGCAGCGTGTCCAACCCGCGCGCCAGCCACGATCCTACTGCGCCACCTTGCGCTTCACGTACTCCACCAGCCCGCCGCCGGAGAGCATTTCCATCATGAACGGGGCCACGGGAATGAAACCGATGGTCTCGCCCGTGGTCAGGTTCCTGATCGTGCCCGCAGCCACGTCGATCTCAAGCTCGTTGCCTTCCTTGATGCGCTCGATGTCGTCGCCCAGTTCCAGCAGCAAAAGGCCCATGTTGAAGGAGTTGCGATAGAAGATGCGCGCGTAGCTCCGCGCCAGGACCACGGGAATGCCAGCGCCCAGGATGGCCAGGGGAGCGTGCTCGCGCGAGGAACCGCAACCGAAATTGTCACCGGCGACCAGGATGTCGCCGGGGGTGACGCGCTTGACCCAGCCGGGCTCAAGGCCCTCGAAACAGTTCTTGCCAAGCTCCGCCGTATCGGCCGTGACCAAAAACCGGGCCGGGATGATCGCGTCCGTATCTATATGATCGCCCACCACGTGGGTTTTTCCTTTAAATGTCATGACTGCTCTCCTTTAACCAAGTTTGCCCGGATGGGTGATAAGCCCGGTCACGGCCGTGGCCGCCGCCACCGCCGGATTGGCCAGGTAGACTTCGGACTGCAGGCTGCCCATGCGTCCCTTGAAATTGCGGTTGGTCGTGGCCAGGCAACGCTCGCCTCCGGCCAGGATGCCCATGTGCCCGCCAAGGCACGGACCGCAGGTAGGCGGACTGATGATGGCGCCAGCATCGAGAAAAATGCGCAGCAGGCCCTCGTCCAGGGCCATCGAATACGCGCCGGGTGAGGCCGGGATGACGATGAAACGCACACCCTTGGCCACCTTGCGTCCCTTGATGATCCTGGCCGCCTCGCGCAGGTCGCTGATGCGGCCGTTGGTGCAGGAACCGAGCACGACCTGATCGACGCGCACGCCGGAAACTTCCTCCACCGGCTTCACATTGTCCGGCAGGTGCGGGCAGGCGATCTGGGGTGAGAAGGAGGACACGTCAAAGGTCATCTCCTTCCAGTAATGCGCGCCCTCGTCGGCGGCGATGGGACTGTCGCCCATGCGCCCATGAGCCTGGCAATAGGCCAGGGTCTTCTCATCCGCAGCGAAAAGCCCGACCTTGCCCCCGGCCTCGATGGCCATGTTGGCCATGGTCATGCGCGCCTCGACCGAAAGGCCCTCGATGACCTCGCCGCCGAACTCCAGCGCCTTGTACAGGGCCCCGGCCACACCGGTCTGGCCGATGGTGAAAAGGACCAGATCCTTGCCGCCGACATGCTCCGGCAGCTTGCCGGTGAAATTGACGCGGATGGTCTCCGGCACCTTGAACCAGGTCTCACCGAGGGCCATGGCTGCGGCGATGTCCGTGCTGCCAAGACCCGTGGCGAAGGCGCCGAGGCCACCGTAGGTGCAGGTGTGGCTGTCGGCCCCGACCACGATGTCACCGGGCCCGACCAGTCCGTATTCGGGCAGGATGGCGTGTTCGACGCCCACGTTGCCGCCCTCGTAATAGTGGGTGATGTCCATCTCGCGGGCAAAGTAGCGCACGACCTTGACCTGCTCGGCAGAGTCGATGTCCTTATTGGGGGTGAAGTGGTCACAGACCAGGGCCACGCGGTCCTTGTCGAAAACCTGCTTCACGCCCATCCCGCGAATGGACTTGATGGCGAGCGGCGCGGTTATATCGTTGGCCAACACCATGGACACGCGGCACTGGACGATCTGTCCGTCCGCGGTGATGGGCTGGTCCGTATGCCTCTGCAATATCTTCTGTGCTAAAGTCTGGCGCATATGCTGTCCTCCTGTCTTTTGGCCAAGCGGTTCAGGGCGTTCAGATACGCCTTGGCGCTGGCCACGATGATGTCCGCATCGGATGCGCGACCCACCGAGGTTTTTCCGTTTTCTTCTATCTTGACGGTCACCTCGCCCTGGGCGTCGGTGCCGCCGGTTATGGCGTTGACCGCATAGCGGACCAGTTTGGGGCTGCGCCCGACGACCTTGCCGATGGTGTTGAAAACAGCATCGATGGGGCCTGTCCCAAAATCCGAAAGAATGCGTTCTTCACCGTCCACATACATTTTGACGACCGCGTTGGGGATGGCCATGTTGCCGCTCAGGGCACTCAGGTATTCCAGGCGGTACTTGTCCGGAAGGCGGAAAATCTCATCGAGGACGACGGCTTCGAGGTCTTCGACGAAAATTTCCTTCTTGCGATCGGCCAGCTTTTTCATGGCCGTAAAAACTACGCCGAGCTGTTCTTCGTCAAGGCGGTAGCCAAGATCCTTGAGGCGCTTGTCGAAGGCGGCGCGACCCGAATGCTTGCCCAGCACCATGTCCTCTTCCTGGCGTCCCACGGACTCAGGGGTCATGATCTCGTAGGTCTGGCGATTCTTGAGCACGCCATCCTGGTGGATTCCGGATTCATGGGCAAACGCGTTGGCACCGATAATCGATTTGTAAGGAGGTATAGGCTGACCGATGATCAATGACAAGAGCCGGGTGGAGGGGAAAATCTGCTCTTTATTGATGTTTGTGGTCAGCTGGTAGAAATCCTTGCGCACATCCATGGACATGACCACCTCTTCCAGCGCCGCGTTGCCGGCGCGCTCGCCGATGCCGCTCAGCGTCACCTCGGCCTGGCGCGCGCCCGCCTTCAAGGCCGCCAGGGTGTTGGCCGTGGCCAGGCCCAGGTCGTTGTGGCAGTGCACGGAAAAGACGGCCTTGTGGCTGCCCTTCACGTTCTCCAGCAAATACTTGATCAGCTCCGCGAATTCCTGGGGCTGCGTATAGCCGACGGTGTCCGGCACGTTGATGGTCGTGGCCCCGGCCGCGATGACGCGCTCGAAGACCTGGGCCAGAAAGGGCCAGTCGGAACGGGAGGCGTCCTCGGCCGAGAATTCGACGTTGGAGGTCTTCGACGCCGCGTATTTGACGGCGGCCTCGGCCATGTCCAGCACCTCGTGACGTTCCTTGCGCAGCTTGTACTTCATGTGAATGTCCGAGGTGGCCAGGAAGGTATGGATGCGCGCCTGCGGGTTGCCCTTGATCGCCTCCCAGGCACGATCGATGTCGCTGGGCAGCGCCCGGCAAAGCCCGGCCACCTGGCAGTTCTGCGCGGCCAGGGCGATGTCGCGCACGGCCTCGAAATCGCCCTGACTCGCGGCCGGAAAGCCGGCCTCGATGATGTCGACACCAAGTATTTCAAGCTGACGGGCCAGGCGTACCTTCTCATCGCGGTTCATGGTTGCGCCGGGAGACTGCTCGCCATCACGCAAGGTCGTGTCGAAAATGTAAATTCTTTCTGACATGATGCTCTCCTTTTAATGGATGATGTATAATCGATAGTTGATAAAGACAACGACTGATCCTGGCTGAATGTACGCCTGGATGGCCGTTTTCTGCAAACGATGCTGAGGGGGTTACGTTTTTCCTTTACGAGATCTTGTGAGAAGACTCTCGTAGAAAGGATTTCCCGCGTAGGGGTAGAAAGAAGTAGGTGTAGATGAGGCCGGAGAAGATGTAGCCGATGAAGAACACAAAGCTCAGAAGCTTTGGTTCGGATGCGACGAGCACGAAAATGAGCAGTGCCGTGACCGTGGCGCTGAAGCGATGCGCGCGAATGACCTCGGCGTCCTTGAAGGATGCGTAGCGGACATTGCTGACCATGAGAATGGAGACCAGAAAGGCGAGCCCGAGCGTGATGCCGGGCACCAGATCGGCCATGGATTCAGGGATGTACGAGGAGAAGAGAACAAAAGTGGCCAGGGTACAGGCCGCCGCCGGAATGGGCAGGCCGATGAAGAACTTCTTGCTGATCTTGCCTGTCTGGATGTTGAAGCGGGCCAGCCTAAGTGCTCCGCAGGCCATGACCAGAAAGGAGGCCATTATGCCCAGGCGGCCGAACTCGAAGGTGTTCCACTGGTGGATCATGATGGCCGGTCCCACACCAAAAGCGATGAGATCGACCAGGGAATCCAGCTGGACGCCGAAGTCCGAGGCCGAATTGGTCAGCCGCGCCAGCTTTCCATCCAGCCCGTCAAAGACGCAGCTGACGATGATGGCCACGGCAGCCATCTCGAAACGCCCGTCAATGGACCACAGAATACCCAGGAAGCCGGTCAGCAGACTGGCCATGGTCATCATGTTGGGGAGCAGATAGTATCCCCGATGCTTGGGTTTCAAGTGTTCCATTAAGAGTCCCGAATAAATCTCTTTTTTATTTTTTGCGGGCCAGTATCGACTGCCCTGCAAAAACCTTGTCACCAATTCGAACAGTTGGTTCATACTCGGCAGGCAGGTAAAGGTCAACTCTGGATCCGAACTTGATCAGTCCGAAACGCTGCCCCCGGCCCAGGGAGTCACCCTCCTCGCTCCAGCAGATGATGCGCCGTGCGATGAGCCCTGCGATCTGGACCATGGTCCAGGAACGGCCGTCCCCGTCCTCGATCAAGAGCGAGTTGCGCTCGTTGTCGGTGGAGGCCTTGTCGAAGGAGGCGTTCAGAAATTTCCCGCCAAAATAGGAGATGCGCGCAATGCGGCCGGTCACGGGCATGCGGTTCACGTGGACGTTGAAGACGTTCATGAACACACAGACGGCGGTGCGGTCCTCGCCGGTCATGGGATCGCGCATGGTTTCGACCTTGATGACCTTGCCGTCGGCCGGAGAAACGGCCACGCCCGGCTCCTGGGGCACCACGCGCTCCGGATCGCGGAAGAAATTGAGCACGAAGAAAAGAGCCACGAGCAGGACGGTCGCCATGAACCAGCAGTCGAGCAGGGCGAAGGTCAGGGTGGCCATGGCCGTGAAGAAAATAAAAGGCAGGCCTTCAAGAGAAAGACCGATCGAGGGCTTAAGCATGAGAACTCCTGATCAATTTATGGGCAAGGGTCTGACTACTCGGGGGGAAAGAGAGTTTCAAGCCAAATTTTCCCCGATCATTTCCCCGGCCGTGGGCCCGAATACAGTTTTTTCCATTCATCAAGAAAGAGGATGGCCGTTTCGAGTCGGCCAAGACGCCCTTCCCGGCCGCGCAAGGTCCAGACCAGATCATCGAAGCTCACCGTGGACGCAAGATTCAATTCGGCCAACAGGGCTTCCACTTCCGAACGCAGATGCGGCGCGATTTGCGCCCGCCAATCATCGGGTGGGATCTCCTTGACCTGCATGAATTTTTCCGCGTGCCGCAAAAGGGTCTGCATGCGGTGGGCGTAGGTGTGTTCGGCCAGCACCCGGGCCCGTCCCCTGGCCGCGACCTCGGCCCTGGCTTCGGGATGGGCGAGGTAATATGCTATGCCTTGCAGCAATTCGGGCATGTCGGAGAAAAGGGCCAGCTCATCTTCGGCGAAAAGTTCGGACAAGAGCGCGCGCCGGTCCACCAGCTGAAAAGCTCCGCAGGCAGCAAGCTCGAAGGTGCGCGGATTGACGAAATCCCCGTCCCCGACCAATACGCCGGGCCTTACCGAGGAATGCAGATTCACGTTGATGGTCGTGGAATTGAAGATGCGCACCACTTCCTCGGTGTCAATACGCGCTCCGCCTTTTTGCAGATAGGGCGCAAGGGTCGTCTCCCCGTCCCAGTCATTGCCCCAGATGCGCAGGTCGTGCCCTGTCAGTTGCCGAAAAGCCAGCCGCCGATTGGGGTAACCCGCGCCCACAAAGGAAATTTCGCTGCCGCACTTGCGCCGCTCGACGGCTGAAAGTTCCAGCGGCCGGTGCACGGACGGATCCGCCGCCAGGGGCAGATAGAATGAATCGTGCTGCCCCAGCGCCGCCAGCTGATCCCCGAAATCTCCCTTCTGGATGACCGCGAAAAGGTCGTAATAGGGGGCAAAGGCCTTCCAGTAGGGAAAAACCTCGCGGTCCTCCACGAACCACATGGCCGTGGGCACCCCGTCGCGCCTCAGTCGCTTGAGGGCCTGCCGGGACAAGGGCGCCTGCGCCATGGCCAGGACCAGATCGGGGCAGAAGGATTCGACCTTGGCCAGGACGGCCTGGGACACGACCTGCAGAAAGCTGTTCTCCAGATAGTCGAGACGGTCCGTGCCCACGCGCAGGTCTTTCAGGGCCGAGAAGGCGGAAAAAAAATCCGGAGCCTCGAAATATTCGACCACGTGCCCAAGCTCCCGCAGGGCGTTCCCGCAGTAGCGTCCGATGGGCAGGGAGCCGCCGTACATGGGCAGAACAACCAGAATTCGTCGGGTTTCAGTCATGGGCCCGTCCTCGCAGTGTTTGGGGCAGCATCCAGTCGCGCTCCTGCATCCAGGTTTCCTCCGGCAAGAATTCCGCATCGCTCCGCATGGGCAGCCCGGCGTAGGCGGCGGCCATCGCCCTGAACGCCCTGCGCCGCCCGAACTCGGGGTCCGTACCGGCGACGACGGTGAAGGTCAGGCCCAGTTCGTCGAAGCCGCTGGTCATGACCGCGCACCCCGGTGCAAGTTCCCTGGACGTGTGCCCGCTGACATGACGCAACACGGACGGGTCGCCAAAAACACTGCGGCAGGCTACGTCGTGCGGGCAGGGCGCGGTTTCAAGGCAGGGCGCGCACTCTCGTGTGGCCTGCAGGACCAGGTGCCCCCGGCCGTAGGGCCCGGTCTCGTGACACCAGGCCGAGGAAAGAAAAAAGGCCAGCACGGGCACGCCCAGATGGGCAGCCAGATGCATGGTCCCGGTATCAGGCGAGACGAGCAGGTCGAGCCCGCCCACGGTGTCATGGAGTTCCTGCCAGCCGGTGCGGCCGACCAGGTCGCGGACCTCGCCCCGGAGCGACGCGGGCAACAGTGCGGCAAGTTCCCTGGCGGCCCGCCGCTCGCTACCTGAGCCGAGCAGATGGATGGGGCCGCGCCCCACGCGCCCGGCCGCGGCCTGGACCAACGGGGCCAGCATCGCGGCGGGAAGGGACCTGCGTGCGTTCTGCCCGGCCATGACCACGCCAATGCCGCCGCCGCGCGGAACCGCGTCGGGATTGACCCGCTCCGGAAGCGCCGGCTGCTCGGCATAAAGCCCCCACACGTCGACCAGATTGAGGCCGGTCAAGGCCCGGGCCCTGGTCCAGCGCATGATCTGTCCGGGCCAGGAATCGATCAGCCGCTGTCCCCGATGCGACCGATAACCCCGGACCGTCGAGCACGGAAACATCCCGGCCAGGGCAAAACTTAGCCCGGAAAAATTGAGATTGTAGACGCGGTGGAAATCAAGCTCCATAATACCGGCCAATTCCTCGTGCACCCGGGCCAGAATGTCGGGGCCGTGAGTTCCGTGGGCAGCGATGCCGTGCACTTCAACCCCCGGATAGACGATACGGGCCAGGGATTTGAGGGAATCGTCGACCAGCAGATGCACCTCACCGTCACCTTGCAAGGAACGCAGCAGGCGCTTGGTCTGGAGCAGGTCGCCGAACCGGGCCAGCTGAATGACCAGATATCTGGGGGAGGATTTGCACTGCATGTCGGAATCGCCGGAATTCATGACCCTTCATCCGGCAAAAACCCGCAAAAGTCCAGAACTCCCCGGATTATCAGGCCCTCTCAGCCGGCAGGACCAGACAGAACAGGACCGGGGCCCTGACGTCTTGGACAAGTGGGGCCCGCTCTGCTAGACGGCGGGCATGCGTTACTACCCTCTGCTTTTGGACCTGACCGGCATGCGGTGCCTGGTCGTCGGCGCCGGCGAAGTCGGCCTGCGCAAGATCGAGGGGCTGCTGCAATGCGGCCCGGAGCTGGTCACGGCCATCGATCCCGCGCCGCCGAACACCGAACTGACCGAGCTTCTTGCAAGGCAGGGCAACTTCTCGTATGAACAGCGGCCCTTCGCCGAAACGGACCTGGACCGGGCGCGGCTGGTCTTTGCCTGCACCAGCGATCGCGCCGTGAACGCCGGAATCGGCCGGATCTGCATGAAGCGGGGGATTCTGTGCAACATGACCGATGCCCCCGAGCACGGCAGTTTCGTGCTCCCGGCCAGCATCACCCGCGGCGATCTGACCATATCCATTTCCACCAGCGGAACCAGCCCGGCCCTGGCCCGGGTCATCCGCCGGGATCTGGAAACCCGATACGGGCCGGAATACGAGACCATGACCCGTCTTCTGGCCGACATCAGAACCGCGCTTCTGGCCCTTGGGCGAAGCAGCGACGAAAACAGGGAGATCTTTCGCAGGCTGGCCGCCTCCTCCCTGCCGGACCTGATCAAAAACGACGACCGGCACGGCTGTCTGGAACTGCTCCGGAACGTGCTTCCCACTGACCTGCATACAAGAATCGGAGAATGGTGTGATGACTGCTTCCCGACTTTTTGAATTGATCATAGCACTGCTCTACCTGTCAGGCTCGGTTTCATACCCCCTGGGACTGGTCCTGCGCCGCGCGTTCCTCAAACGCCTTGCGGCCTGGACATCAGCGGCGGCCTTCGGACTGCACACCGTGGACCTGGCCCTGCGCTCCCTGGAACTGGGGGCCGCCAACCTGCAGCACGGCCAGTTCTACATGAGCCTCATGGCCTGGTTTTTTGTGCTCATCTTTTTTGTCCTGTGGTGGCGCCTCAAGCATGATTTTCTGTCCATGATCACCGCGCCCCTGGCCCTGATCCTCTTCAGTTCGTCCCTGGCCGTGCGCACCCAGGTCCTGGCCGTGCCTGAGCAGTTCAGCGTGTTGTGGTTCAGCCTGCATGTCGGCACCATCTTCGTCTCGCTCGCGCTCATCGCCATGGCCTTTGGCGCCGGGGTGGCCTATCTGCACCTGGAACGGCTGATAAAGACCAAGGCCAAGCTGCCCGGCTTCTCCAAGGAACTGCCCTCCCTTGAAACCTTCGACAGAGCCAACCACTGGGCGGTGAGCATCGGATTCCCGCTTTACACCATAAGCCTGCTGGCCGGATTTCTGTGGGCCTCCTTCACCTGGAAGAAGGTAATCAGCTGGGACCCCAAGGAGCTGATCTCCATCGTCACCTGGATCCTTTTCGCCCTGCTTTTCCATCAGCGCATGGTGCTGGGCTGGCGGGGCCGCAAACCGGCCAAAACGGCCATAATCCTTTTCATTCTTTGTCTTGTGTCCCTGGTCGGGGTCAACTTCCTGTTGCCGTCACACCACAGCTTTAGACAGTAATCCTATAGACATCACCAATCCATGAATCAGGAAATCTATCTCGTTGGTTTGAATCACAAGACAGCCGGTGTCGACATCAGGGAACGTTTCGCGCTGACCGATTGCGACCCCGCCGCCACCGGTCTGGTCATCGACGACGGAGTCGTGAGCGAAGCCATGATCCTCTCGACCTGCAACCGCGTCGAATTTCTGGTCGTCGGATCGGAAGAAGCGGACATGCGCGCGAAAATCCTGCGCTTTTGGGCCGACCAGTGCGGACAGCCCTCCGGCGACCTGGAAGGCCACACCTACTGTCACGTCGGCGACGATGCCGTAAACCACCTCTTCACCGTGGCCTCCAGCCTCGACTCCATGATCCTGGGCGAGCCCCAGATTCTGGGTCAGCTCAAGACGGCCTACCGCAACGCCGTGGAAAAGGGCGTAGCCAAGGTCATCGTCAACCGCTTGCTGCACAAGGCCTTTTCCACGGCCAAGAGGGTCCGCACCGAGACGGCCATCGCCTCCAGCGCCGTATCCATCAGCTATGCGGCCGTGGAGCTGGCGCGCAAGATCTTCACCGACCTGACCAACCACCGCGCCCTCTTGATCGGCGCGGGGGAAATGGCCGAACTGGCGGCGACACACCTTCTTTCCTCGGGCGTGCGCGACATCACCGTGGTCAACCGCACCCTGGCCAAGGGCGAGGAGCTGGCCAGACAGTTCAAGGGGCGCGCCATGCCCTTCGAAGAGCTGCATCAGGCGCTTCTGGAAACGGACATCGTCATCAGCTCCACGGGTTCGCCCACGGCCATCATCCGCGCCAAGGACATGAAGGACGTGTTGCGCAAGCGCCGCCACAAGCCGATCTTCTTCATCGACATCGCCGTGCCGCGCGACATCGATCCCGACATCAACGGACTCGACAACGTCTATCTCTACGACATCGACGATCTTAAGGAAGTGGTCGAGGAGAACCTGGCCGGAAGGATGCAGGAGGCGCAGAAGGCGCGGGGTATCGTGGCCGAGGAGGTTACAGCCTTCATGCGCTGGCGTGACGGTCTGGCCCTGCAGCCGACCATCGTCGCGCTGCTGGACCAGGGTGAATGCATCGCACGCAAGGAGCTCAGGAAATCCATCAAGCAGCTCGGCCCCAACCCGGACCCGCAGATGGTCGCCATACTGGAGCGTCTGGCCAAATCCCTGTGCCACAAGATCTACCATGAGCCCATCAGCTACCTCAAGCGCCGCTCCCTGGAAGAAGGGTCGGCCCAGCGTTTCATCCACAACGCCCGCCGGATGTTCAATCTGGACGAGGAAGCCATCCCCGAGGACGCCCATCTGAACCGAAAAGTCCAGACCGGCAGCAAATAACGGAGAATCCCATGCGCGCCTTTGTCATTGACGAAATCACCCCCGAAGACATGGAAAAGCTCGAAAGCAGGCTCAAAGAACAGGAAATGCTGAGCATCGAGCACCTCTATCACTTCAACCTGCCGCCCTCGCTGCTCACGCCCATGCAGCAGGAGCACGCCCCCGAATGCGGACCGTTCTACATGGCCGTTGAAACCGGGCGCGACTGGGTCCGGCTTGAACTCCTGGTCCGGGCCAAGCGCATTCTGCGCTGCGCATGCATCGCTTACGCCACTCCCGAGCAGCAGGAACACATGATCTCCTACCTGGAAAACCTGCTCAAAGACCTGAACATTCCCCTCTGATCCCAAAGACCATGCGACTTCAGGAGCTCCCCCGACACCTGGCCCGGCGCTGCCTAGGCATCCCGCGCTTTTGCCGGGAGACCCTTGGAGTCGATCTGCGCGGCACGCGCCTGGTGGTCGCCTATTCCACGGGCCTCGATTCCACGGCCCTCCTGCACCTGCTCGCCCTGCTGCGCGCGCCGCTTGACCTCACCCTTGTCGCCGCCCATGCCCATCACGGGCTCAGGTCCGAATCGGACCGGGAAATGGCGCACGCCGAGGAAGTCTGCGCGCACCTTGAAATTCCCTGCCGAACGGCGCGGCTCGACGTCCCCGCGCTTCAGGCCGCGTCAGGACAGGGCCAGGAGGAATGCGCCCGCCGGGCGCGCTATGCATTTCTGGATTCCGTGCGCCGGGATCAGCGGGCGGACTGGGTCGTGACGGCCCACCACGGCGACGATCTGGCCGAAGACATCGTCATGCGCCTGCTGCGCGGCACGGGCTGGCCCGGCCTGGGCGGAATGCCGGGCGTGGACCCTGGACGCGGCCTGCTGCGGCCGCTGCTTGATTGGGAAAAAAGCGAACTGCGCGCCTTTCTGGAAGAAACAGGCACAGATTGGTGCGAAGACCTGTCTAACACCTCGCCGGAGCGCACCCGCAACAGAGTCCGCCACGACATCCTGCCGCTCCTGCGCCGCGAAAATCCCTCGCTGTTCAAGACCGCCATGCAGCTCTGGACCCTGGCTCGCATCGACGAGGAATACTGGACCCTGGAACTGCCGGAACTGCCCGCTCCCGGGCGGGATTTTCTGCTGGATTCGGCACTGCTTGGCGGGCACCAGGCAAAACGCCTGCGCCTCTACAAGGCCATCCTTGACTCCATGGGCCCGGGCCAAACCCTGGCGAGCCATCTTTTGCTCCTCGACAAGGCCTGGATGCGCAAAAATTGTGGCCGGACCATCCAGTTTCCCGGCGACAAGATAGCCTCGGTGGAACCAGGCGGCATCCGCTTTCACTTCCAAAAACGCACTCCGTAAAATCCGGAATTTCCGGAAGCTGCCCCGCCATCCCCTCCAGATCCGGAGTCACGGCGGTTTTCATCGCCAATAGCTCGAAATATAAAAACAGAATCATCCCACAATCTGATCCGCCCGGAAAATCCGCATCCAAAACTGATCCGGCAAAACTGGAACAACTCCTTCACCCGTCTGATTGTACTCCGTAATTATACCTACGTACACGGCTACAAAAATCCGCATTATTTGGCATATAGTTTGCTAATTTTATACAGAGATATCGGTAGTCCGGGTTCGCGCAGCCTGACGCCGCAGAAAGGACGAGGTACATATGAGAGTAAGAAACACGAAAGATAATCGGGAAAAGGATCGCATTCCGCACAAGGCCGTCATCCGCTTTTGTGCCGGAGATCATGATGAATGCCGAATTGCCAGAATGATCAATTACAGCAGCACCGGCATGTATCTGGAATTGAACTACCCCCCGCCGAAGCTGGGTGCCAATCTGCTCATCGAGGTTCTGGAGGGCGAAGAACTCCAGAACCCGATGATGGAATTTCAGAACCCGAAGACATGCTATTACGCGAAGGTCATCTGGAAAAAAAATCTGCCCGATTCAAACGCTGAGTACGGAGTAGGTCTGCGCTACCTGTCCTCTGCCCCTGCGGAAGGTTAACCCCGCGCGGCTGTGTTCATGCCCCATTGCAAGGCATTCGGCCCCGTCAGAGGGCTAAATGCGAGATGGCCCTTTGCAGGGCCATTTTCATTTGCGCGCGGCCAGTTCCGCCTTGCGTCTCGTCAGATCCTCGAAAACCGCCATGGCCGCTGAAGCGCCCTCGCTGACGGCCGTGACGATCTGCTGCACTCCCCCGGTGATGTCTCCGGCCGCATAGATGCGCGGAATGCTGGTCCGACCCTGTCTGTCGACGCGGATATAGCCGCCCGGCTCCTGGGCCAGACCCAGATGGGACACGGCCTGCACGTTGGGCACGATACCGATGGCCAGAAAGACCCCGTCCACATCGACCCGTTCCGTCTCGCCGCTCTTGACATGCCGAAGGGTTATGAAGCGAAGAGTCTCCTTGCCCCCGATCTCCTCCACGACGTTGTTCCAGCGCACGGGGATTTCCTCCCTGAGCACGGAATCGACAAGGTGCTGCTCAGCCCGAAAACTGTCGCGGCGATGCACGATGAACACGTCCACGCCCAGATTCTTCAGATGCAGGGCGTCGGTCAGGGCGGTGTTCCCCCCTCCGACGACGGCAACCTTCTTGCCCTTGAACATGAATCCGTCGCAGGAGGCGCAAAAGGACACACCCTTGCTCATGAAACGGTCCTCTCCGGGCACATCGAGCTTCTTCCAGGCCGCTCCCGCCGCGTAGATCACGGCATCCGCCAGAAAACGCCGGTCCTGGGTCAGAACTTCGATATTCCTGCCTATCTTGATCTCCTCGACGGTCTGTCCAGTGATGACATCCACGTACTGTTTGGCCTGTTCATGAATCATGTCCATGAGCATCTTGCCGCCGATGTTGATGAACCCGGGATAGTTCTCCACTTCCGGCGTGATGCTGACCAGGCCGCCGACAATGCCTTTTTCCAGCACCACGGCATCGAGACCGGCGCGTTTGGCGTAGATTCCGGCCGTAAGTCCGGCAGGCCCCGACCCGATGATGACCACGTCGTGATGGCTTGCGTCCGCGGCGTCCAGATCGTCCCTTTCCTCGGCCAAGTCCTTGGCGGCCTTGAGGGTCAAAAGCTGAACGACAAAAGCCAGCTCCGATTCCATGCCCACGGTGGAAAGCTTTTCATCGTAAACCGTATGCGGGATGGAGCCTACGGAATACTCCTCGGCATACTCGGGGTTCTCCCCGGTCTCGACGCACTCGACACTGACCAGGAGCGGCTTCTCGACGGCCGCCTTGATGGCGTTGACGCACTGCCCGGGACAGTACGGACATGTCGGACTGACAAAGACCTTGACCAGCCTCGGCTCCTGCAATTCCTGCAACAGCTCCCTGGCGCGCTCGGACAAAAAGCTCTTTCCCGTGGAAACCATCATCAGAGCGTGCAAAAAGGCCTGTCCTTCCTCTCCGGCCGGGGCGCCTGTGAAGCGGATGGAATATTTTTCGGGGGCGATGAGCAGAGTGGGAAAACGCTCCACGCCATACTTCTCGTTGGCCGCCTCATCCTGCGAGTGCAGGCTGAGCGTAACCTTGTCGGTAAGGCGAACGAGGTCCTGCATGAGGTTGCGCGCAAAATCGGCATAGGCGTCGTTCTGCCCCTGCTTCACAAAAAGATGAACTGGCACCACATCCTTAAAGTCCTTCAGAAAGGAGGCCAGGGCCTTGCGTTGATCCTCGGGCAGAAACCATTCTTCTTTTTTGTTGGCTTTGGTCATAGAGATCTCCGTGAATGAGTCAAAAACAAGCTTAACGAGGTGATAAACAACGCACTTAGCTGTCGTCTTCGCGACAAGCAGGGAATTGTTCGTTGGTCAGGACAACATTACACCTTCTAACTCTTGAACGGTTTTTGCCAAGGTGAACTTCGATTCAACCCTCTTCCGTCCGGCCTCACCCATACGAATACGCAACCCTTCATCGTGAACAAGTTGCGCCAAGGCGTCAGCAAAGGCAACGACATTCCGTTCCTGAACGAGCAAACCTGCCTGACCGTGCAGCACGACCTCGGGAATATTGCTGACCTCGAATGCCACTACCGGAAGGCGCATGCTCATGGCCTCGGAGAGCACATATCCAAAGCCTTCCCAAAGCGAGGGCAGGGCCAGTATGTCGATGGACGAATAAAACCGCTTCATCTCCTCGACAAAACCAAGAAAGTGAAAACAATCTTCCAGCCCCAACTTTTTGACGTGGTCACGCAATTCCCGTTCAAGCTCACCTGTTCCTGCCAGCAGCACTTCAACATCGAAGCCTCGCTGTCGCAGCAAGGAGATCGCTTCTATCAAGTATTTCTGTCCCTTCTGCTTGGTCAAACGACCGGCACAACCAATAACTACTTTTTGATGTGCTCTGGGAACCAGAGCATGACTGGGCAAAGCATCAAATGCAGACAGATCTAAACCATTGTAGACAACAAACGTACGTTCGAGCGAGATCAAGTTCTTGTTCAAAGATAAAACCATACGTCGTGTATTTTCGGAATTGCAAAGCAATTTCGTCAATACGCAACGAAAAAGGAATCGGTTCAAAACGCTATCTTTGGTCGGCAATGCCAGTCCGCGACGAAAAATGATGTCCTTGACTCCGGCCATTCGCGCGGCGAAACCGCCACATTTCAAGTCCGAAGGTAAAGCCAGGATGACACTTTCCACAGCATTACTTCGAAAAAAAGAAACGAGTCCGGCCAGAATCACCGGGTTCAGAAAACTCAAGTTGCCGATTGGCAATCGCAGAAGCTCAATTTGCGGATGACGTACAAGTCTGTCCCCAAGAACCGAAGACGTGTTGGTTACGACGCAAACTCTCCAGCCTCGCTCCGCCAGAACAAGGGCATGCGTGAAAAACCACTGCTCTCCCCCGCCCCAAGCCCGATTTGAATTAAACAGACAAACCGAACGATTCACGGAAGGCCACCATGTGCGTAGAGCAAGTGAACGACTGCGGCCTCAAGGCACGCAAGAGTTCTTTCCTGATCCGCAGGCTGGAAGAGGATAACCCGCGCTTTCCATGCGCTGAGTGCTTCAACCACCGGCATGACGTTCACAAGTGCCTGACCAGCGGCCGGCCATGGGCCTTGCGGTCCGCCACCAGCAGTTCACGCAGGCGCAGACTGACCGGGCCGGGGGCGCCGTCGCCCACGACGCGGCCATTGTACCGGACCACGCCGACCGCGTCGATGCTCGTCCCGAGAAGAATGATCTCGCGGCAGTCGTAAAGTTCGGACTCTGGCACGGGACGGGTGGCGACCGGCATGAAACCTCCGGCCAGGCTCATGGCCCGTTTGAGGGTCGTGCCCATGAGGGCGTTCTTGAGTTCCGGCACGACGAAAACCCCGTCCCGGTCCACCAGCACCGCGTTCTCCGTGGAGCCTTCGGCCAGAAATCCGTCCCCATCGAAGCACAGCGGGTAGTCGGCGCCCTGCTCCACGGCGTCCTTTTTCATGAGCACGTTGGGCAGATAATTCACGCTCTTGATCTGGGACATCCAGCCCTGTTTGGCCGGAATGCGCGTGCGCACCGCGCTGACCCCGGCGGTCCAGAAGGATTCGGGCTTGCGGGCGAAACGTTTGGCCACGATGTAAAGGCTCGGATGCGGGCATTCGCGGGTGTCCAGGGTGAACCCGCCAGGGCCGCGCCCCACAAAAACCATGACATTGCCTTCGTCCGCCTTGCTGACCACGCAGACCTGCCGGATCAGGTCATCGAGTTCGGCGGTGCCGATCGGCAGCGCAAGACCGATAGCGCCTGCGGAACGCTCCAGGCGCAGCAGATGCTCGCCCAGCTGATAGATGGCCCCATCCTCGAAGCGTAGCGCCTCGAAAACGCCGTCGCCGCGATGCACGAGGTGATCATCGAGGGGGATGAGCATGAGGCGCGGATTGGTGAAAATCGCGCCCAGCCGGTGATCGTAGAAAGCCAGGAAATTCTCCTCGCCGGGACGCGGGAGTGACTGCAACCGTTCCCAAAAGAGCTGCTCATTGCCGATTTCGACCATTTTTCCCTCCATGACTGCAAGCCGCGCTTCATTGCGCCCCGCTCGCAAAACACGCCCCAAGCCGTCATTCGGTTCGGGGCGTGCGGACAAACCAGAAAACGCGTCAGGCGTTCAAGCTATGCGCAAAAGATCCCGTTCCAGGAGCACTTCCGCGATCTGGACGGCGTTCAGGGCCGCGCCTTTGCGGATGTTGTCGGCCACGATGAACATGTTCAGGCCGTTCTCGATGCTTTCGTCTTCGCGAATACGGCCCACGAAGGTGTCATCCTCGCCTGCCGCGAGAATGGGCATGGGATAGATCTTCTCGCCCGGGTTATCGAGAACGCGCACGCCGGGTGCCTGGGACAGGATGGCGCGGGCCTCCTTGGAGGTCAGCTTCTTCTCGGTCTCGATGTTCACGCTCTCGCTGTGTCCGTAGAAGACCGGCACGCGCACCGTGGTGGCTGTGAGGCGAATGGAGTCGTCGCCCATGATCTTCTTGGTTTCAAGGACCATCTTCATCTCTTCCTTGGTGTATTCGTTGTCCAGGAAGACGTCGATCTGCGGCAGGCAGTTGAAGGCGATGCGATGCGGATAAACCGAATTGGTGCTCTCCTGACCGTTGAAAAGCTGGCGCACCTGACTTTCGAGCTCGACGATGGCCTTCTGGCCGGTGCCGGAAACAGCCTGATAGGTGGAGACCACAACACGCTTGATACGGGCCGCGTCATGCAGGGGTTTCAGGGCCACGACCATCTGGATGGTCGAACAGTTGGGGTTGGCGATGATGCCCTTGTGCCAGGAAAGGTCGTCCGGATTTACCTCGGGCACGACCAGGGGAACGTTCGGGTCCATGCGCCAGGCGCTGGAGTTGTCGACCACCACGCAGCCGGCCTTGACCGCGCAGGGCGCGAATTTCTCGGACGTGGAGCCACCGGCGGAAAAAAGGGCCAGATCGACGCCGACGAAGGAATCTTCGGTCAGCTCCTGCACCGTCAGTGTCTTCGAACCGAATTCCACCTTGCTGCCCGCGGAGCGCGAAGAGGCAAGAGCCCGCACTTCCGAGTGGGGAAAATTCCGGCGAACCAACGTATCGAGCATCTCTCTGCCAACGGCGCCAGTCGCGCCAACCACGGCCACTACGGGAATCTTCTTCATCATCGCCTCCAAAATATGTTACTTCAGCCCGTCCCTGCGCGAAAAATCCTTCCAGATATCAAGGCAGGTGTCGGCTTTGTTAAGAGTGTAGAGATGCACTCCAGGGGCTCCCCGGTCAAGCAGATTTCGGATCTGGTTCTTGGCGTAGCCAAGGCCCAGCCCCCGCACCCCGCTCTCTCCGTAGACCTTGTGCACGTGCTCCAGGTCGCTCATGTACTCTCCGGGCACCGAGGCTCCGCAAAAGGAGAGCATCCGCTTCAAAGCCGCCAGGTTCTGGACCGGCAGAATGCCCGGGATGATGGGCACGCCGATGCCGACCGCCCTGGCCCGGGCCACGAAATCGAAATAGGCGTCGTTGTCGAAAAATAGCTGCGTGATGATGAAATCCGCCCCGCAAGCCACCTTGTGCCGCAGGCGCTCCAGGTCGTCGTCCATGTTTGGGGCTTCGGGATGCTTTTCGGGATACCCGGCCACGCCGATGGACAGATCTGAAAAATCCTGCCGGATGAAGGAGACCAGATCGCTGCCGTGCTGGAACTCCTCACTGTCGGGAGTGAAGGTGCTCTCGCCGCGCGGAGGATCGCCGCGCAGGGCCAGGACATTGTCCACTCCGGCCTGGGCCAGGCCCGACAGAAACGAACCGATTCGCGCTCTGTCCGCGCCGACACAGGTCAGGTGCGCCAGCGGCTCAAGGCCGTACTCCTGCTTCATGCGGGTCACGATCTCCAGCGTGTTGTGCTGAGTGCTTCCGCCCGCGCCGTAGGTCACGGAGCAAAACAGGGGGCCAAGGTCGCGCAGTTGGCGCACGACGTCAAAAAAACCGGGCCACTGCGCCCGGTCCTTGGGGGGAAAGAACTCCAGCGACAGGAACGGTTCCTGCCGCTGGAGCAACTGGGCAATGCGCACGAAAAACTCCCGGACTTTGGCTGATTGTTGAAAAATTCAAAATTCACGGGCCGTTCTAAAATGTCGAGCAGGAAAGCGAAAAAGCCAAGACGCGCAGTCTTGCGCTTACATGAGCGGTCTGGCTTTTTCGCTGACGCGACAGATCGCCGTTTTTGGGCAACCTGTCAGGCTACCGTGTCGGCGATGGAGAATATGGGCAGGTACATGCTGATGACCAGGCCACCAACGACCACGCCTAGGAAAACGATCATGATGGGCTCGATGAGGGAGGTCAGGGCGTCGACGGCCACGTCAACCTCGTCATCGTAGAAATCCGCGATCTTCGAGAGCATGGAGTCGAGCGCGCCAGTGGTCTCGCCGATGGCGATCATGTGGATGACCATGGGCGGGAAGACGCCCGTGTCGTCCAGGGGCTCGGCCAGGCTCTGGCCCTCGGCGATGGATTTCTTGGCTTCGAGCACGCCTTTCTCGACGGTCTTGTTGCCCGATGTGCGCGAAACGATGTCGAGCGCATTCAGGATCGGCACGCCGCTTGAGACCATGGTCGCCAGCGTCCGGCTGAACTTGGCCACGGCGGCCTTGCGCAACAGGGGCCCGAAGACGGGCACGAAAAGGATCCAGCGATCGACGATGATCTGCCCCTTCTCCCATTTGTAGAAGAACTTGAAGGCCACGAAAAGAGCGATGATGCCCGCGACAAGCAACATGAAATTGTTGATGACGAAATTACTCATGTTGATGACTATCTGGGTCGGCAGGGGAAGCGCGCCGCCGGATTCCCGGAACATCTGCTCGAAGGTCGGGATGACGAAGATGAGGATGACCGCGATGACCGCCAGGGCCACGGTCACGACCACGCCCGGATAGATCATGGCGCCCTTGATCTTGGCTTTGAGCTTGGCGGCCTTTTCGATGTATTCGGCCAGACGCAGCAGGACCTGGTCCAGGATACCGCCTGTCTCGCCGGCGTTGACCATGTTGGAATAGAGGGCGTCGAAAATGTCAGGATGCTTTTTGAGAGCCTCGTACAGTGAACTGCCGCCCTCGATGTCGTTTCTGACCGCGTAGAGCTTGCGGCGCAGCTTCGGATTTTCGGTCTGCTCGCACATGATCTGCAAGGCCTGCAGGATGGGCACGCCTGCATTGATCATGGTGGCGAACTGCCGACTGAAGACGACCATGTCTCGATCGGACACACCGCCCTCAAGAAAGGTACCTTCCAGAATATCCTTGGGTTTCGGCTTGACCCGGACATTGCCGTATCCCTTGCGTCGCAGGATATTTTCGGCAAATTCAAGGCTTGGAGCGTCCAAATCCCCTTTGACTGATCTACCGCCGCGTGTTTTAGCCTTATAGATGAAGACAGGCATGAACGTCCTCCAGAAGTTGGGTCGGGAAAATACGTAACCAATCGCTGCCGCGAATCCGGTGGGGGGTCAAAGCGTTTGCAGGCATGCAGAAAGTTCGGACAGAATTTCCTCGTCGGCCGGCAAAAAAGAGTAACCCCGGGCTTCTTCACAAGTGATCCAGGCCAGTTCCTGACCTTCACGCGGCGTTGGTGCGCCGGAAAATTCCGTCACAAGATGAAAGAAGAGCCGAATTGCACCTACCTTAACCTTTTTTTCCTTTACTTTCCAGAGGGAAAAAGCATCTATTGCAATGGATAATTCCTCTTCCAGTTCCCGCACAAGTGCCTGACCAAGCGTCTCCTCGGCCTCGACCTTGCCGCCCGGAAATTCCCAGAATCCCGACTCGGTCATGGATGCCGAGCGCCGGGCGGCCAGGAATCTGCCTTCGCGCACGATGATCGCGGCCACCACATCGATGGTGTCCGCGCTCATGCATCCCTCTGAATCTCAAGCTCCTGGAGTTCCTTTTCCAGATAGGCCAGATCCGACATCAGCTCTTCGGCCCTGTTCTGCAAGGCCGCGAAGCGCTGCCCGAGTTCCCGGGACAGGGCCACGTCCTCGTAGGTCGCAGGGTCGGCCAGCCGCGTCTCCAGGGTTTCCTGCTCGACCAGGTTGGCTTCAAGCTCCGCTTCGAGCTTCTCGTATTTCTTGCGCAGGGGCTTGAGCTGCTGATAGATTCTGTTGCGCATCTCGGCCTGCTCGCGCTTCTTGAGCTTCTGCTCGTTGCGCAGCGCACGAGTCATGTCTGGCTTTTCCTGCTCCTGCGCCTCCCGCGCCTTCTTGCGGGCGTGGTATTCGTCAAAGCCGCACTGATGCACCTCGATGCCGTCGGCATGCAGTTCCCAGATTTCGCTCACCACCTCGCTCAAAAGGTACCGATCATGGGCGACCACCAGCATGGTGCCCTGATACGCCGAGAGCGCGTCCATGAGGGCCTCTCGGCTCTCCATGTCCAGGTGGTTGGTCGGTTCGTCCAGAATGAGGAAATTGGCACGGCTCAGGAAAAGGGTGCTCAGCACCAGGCGGTTCTTTTCGCCGCCGCTCAGATCCTCGACCTTCTTTTCCCAGTAGCGCTCGCCGAGCATGAACAGGCCAAGGGCGGACTTGAGCTGCAGATCCGTGCATGAAGGCGAGGCCAGCCGCTTGATCTCGGACATGACCGTGAAGGCCGGGCGCACGATGTCGGTCTGGTGCTGGCTGAAATACCCGGTGACGATGCTCGACCCCATGTTGATCCGACCCTGGCTCGGCTTCAACTGGCCGGTGATGAGCTTGATCAGGGTCGATTTGCCCCGTCCGTTGGGGCCGACCAGGCCGATTTTCTGACCTCGATAGATGTTGAAGGACAGATCCGAAAACAGGGACGCGTCCGGAAAGGAAAAGGACAGCTCCACTGCGGACAGCACGGTCTGGTTGCCTCGCTCGGGCTCGGGCCAGCTAAAAGACAGGGTGCGGGCGCGGGTCTCTGGGGTCAGGGTCTGGAGTTCGTTTTGCAGCTTGCCGATCTGGCCGAGCCTGCTCTGGGCCTGCTTGGCCTTGGTGGCCTTGGCCCGGAAACGATCCACGAAGGCCTGCTTCTTGCCGATCTCCGTGCGCAGCTTGTCCGCCTGTCGCCGGATCTGATCGTTGCGTTCGGCGTTCCATTCCAGAAACTGGGTGAAATTGCCGTCCCGCAAAAAGGGCTTCTCGCCTCCGAGAAACAGGACCTTGTTCGCGACCCGGTCCAGAAAATAACGATCGTGAGCCACGAAGACGAGCACGCCCTCGAAGCTCAGCACGTAGGACTCAAGCCACTCCACGGCCTCCAGGTCGAGGTGGTTGGTCGGCTCGTCCAGAAAGAGAATGTCCGCCCCGGCCACCAGCACCCGGGCCAGCTTGGCCCGTTCGCGCCAGCCGCCGCTCAGCTCGCCCACGGGACGGGAGAAAACAGAGGGCGCAAAGCCCAGACCGGAAAGAATGGCATGAGCCCTGTGCTCAGGGTTGTACCCGTACTGATGCTCAAGTTCCTCCTGCCGGTCGTGCAGGCGGATCAGGGCGGCCTCGTCGTCCCGGTCCAGGGCGGCGCGCCACTGCGTCCAGAATTCCCCCCAGGAGGGCAGCACTTCCAGCACGAACTCCTGCAGGGGCTTGGCCAGATCGAGCGCACCCAGTTCCTGACGCACGAATCCTATCTGGGACCCCTTGGGCACCGTCACCTTGCCGGAATCGGGCGCGGTTTCACCGGCCATGATCCTGAGCAGCGTGGACTTGCCGCACCCGTTGGGACCAACCAGGGCGAGACGGGTCCCGGAATGGACCTCCATGGACAGGCCCATGAAGAGATCCACTCCGGAATACGCCTTGGAAACAGCTTGAACGGTAATCTTGGACATTATTCCGCTTCGAAGAAGATGGACATCTGGGTCATAAGGGAAGTGACGGACTTGTTGAACATGTCTTCGGAGAACTCCGAGGCCACGAACTTGGTCTGCAGCATGAGGAACTCCTCCTGCTCTTCGCCGAGCGGCGGGGTGATGGTCAAGGAAGCGCCGAGCAGGTCGCCGTTGATGATCAAGAGATCCATCAGGTCTTCCTTGCTCACCTCTTCGATGGAACCCAGGGACAGGGACACGGTCACCGTGGGCACATCGAGGGTGCCCTGGTTGGATTCCAGGGACAGAAAGCCGCTGGCGTCCTCGCCAAGTTCAAAACCCCAGATGGCGCCGTCTTCCGAGGCCGGAGAAACCAGCTCGCTTTCGGTCGCGGCCGCCTTGAGCACAGTCTCCATTTCTTCGGCAAATTTGATCAGATCCATAATAAGCACCTCAACGTGTAAAAGTGTGATGCCGGCCCTTCAGGCGGCCAGCAGAAAATGTATCCCGGCAATCCAGCCCCGCTCTTCCAGTTCCGAGGCGATGCGCGCCCCGGCTCCCCTGTTCCCCACATAGGACAGGAGAAATTCCCCCTGCGGAGCGCCCACTTCGTGCCATGAACAGACCGGACGACCACCGGCCCGTCCGCCGATCTTGTTTTGATCGACCTCCAGCCAGCAATTGATGACAATGCCGTGTTCCTCAAGCATCAGGGCCCGACGCCGGGTGATGCGCCCGCCACCGATGATCGACACCCGGTCTATCCCCCTCGAAGCAAGCCACCGAGCCAGATATTCGGCCTTGGTGCGATAGAATGCATCGGGATCGTAGCGGGGGTCCGTGCGCGTGAGCCGGGAAGGCGGATCATTCCAGATCAGCACCTCCTGGGGAACCTTGTCCATGCGCACGTCGGCGGCCATCAGACGCAGCAAAAATTCGTAATCTTCGGGAAACGGGCCGTCATAAAACGGGCCGCACCGACTGACAAGCTCTTTGCGGAACATTATGCTTGGATTGGCATAAGGCGGTTCCACAAAGCGGGACAGGGAGATCTCCTCTTCCGTCACCAGGGTGTTGGTCCAGTCCACGTAGGCTTTGTAGCCCCGGCCGGTCTCGGGATCGCCGCCGAAGCGGACCCGCCCGCCGACCAGGCCCAGGTGGGGGTGGCGGTCCAGATGGTCCTTTTGCAGTTCAAGACGGCGCGGCAGGCAGACATCGTCGCTGTCCATGCGGGCCACGTACTCGCCCCGGCACTGTTCCACGGCATAATTCATGGCCTGCACCACGCCCCCGTGTGGACGGTCGAAAACACGGATTCTGGAATCCCGGGACGCGTATCGCCGGAGCAGGCCGAGGGTGTCGTCAAGAGACCCGTCGTTGACCGCCACGACCTCGAAATCCTCAAAGGTCTGGCCCAGCAGGCTGTCCAGGCAGGCCTCAAGGCCGTCCCCGGAATTGTAGCAGGGCAACGCCACGGAGATCATACCCCGGACCCGCCGAAGCAAAGGTCATGGACACGGACCGCGATCACGGCCGCAAACTGGACACGGGCAACAGACATCAAATCTCCCTGAGCGACAATTTCGGACCACTCTTGACAGCGCGCCGAGCGCTGACCAAAGCAGAACACAGATTTCACATTTCCCGCGCAAGGTAAATCCATCCCGTCAACCCCGAACCACGGAAACCCGTCAATGCCTTCAATGCCACCAAACGGCACAGCTTCCGAAACGCTCATCGCAGACGCCCTGCTGGACTGGTTTTCCCGCCACAAGCGCGACCTGCCCTGGCGCATGACCTACAGCCCCTATCACGTCTGGATCTCGGAGATCATGCTCCAGCAGACCCAGATGGAGCGCGGCGTGGAATATTTCAAACGCTGGATCGCGCGCTTCCCGGACGTGGACAGCCTGGCCCAGGCTCCGCAAGACGAGGTCCTGAAACTCTGGGAAGGCCTTGGATACTATTCACGCGCCCGCAATCTGCACAAGGCGGCGCGGATGGTCGTGGAGCTTCACGGCGGGACCCTGCCGCCCTCGATGGAAGCGCTGCTGGCCCTGCCCGGAATCGGCCCCTACACTGCCCGGGCCATCGCCAGCATCGCCTTCAGGCAGGATGTCTGCGTCGTGGACGCCAACGTCGAACGGCTCGTTAGCCGTCTGTACAACATCGGGCAACCCGTAAAATCCCGTCAGGCCCAAAAAGAGATCGGCGAATACGGGCAGCGCCTCCTGCCAAGTGGGCATGCGCGGGAATTCAACCAGGCGCTGATGGAATTCGGCAGCCTTGTCTGCACGCCAAGAAATCCATCCTGTCCGCAGTGCGCACTGGCGCACTGGTGCCGGGCCCGGGAAGCCGGAGTGCAGGAGGAACGGCCTGTCGTCGCCAAAGCCCCCTCCCCCGTCTACCTGACCATGGCCACGGGAATACTGATCCATGACGGCCACATCCTGACGCAAAAAAGGCTGGCCGAAGATGTCTGGGGCAACCTCTGGGAGTTCCCGGGCGGAGTCGTGGAAGAGGGCGAGACACCGCAGGAGGCCGTGATCCGCGAATACATGGAAGAGACGCGGCTGATCGTGAACCATCCCGAGCCCATCGCCTCCTTCAAACATTCTTTCACGCGCTTTCGCGTGACCCTGCACGCCTTTGTCGTGACCCTGCTCTCAAGCCCGGAGGAGCTGGACCTCCAGGCCGCCCAGGAACATCGCTGGGCCAGCTGGTCCGAAATCATGAAGCTGGCCTTTCCGGCCGGTCATCGCAAACTCGTCCGCCACCTCGACAACGATCCGAAATTCCGGGCAAAGGTACACACATGATCACATTTCTGCTGACCGTCTTTCTCGCGACGACCCTCCTTCTCGCCCTCCTGACCTACACGCTGTACTGCTACGAGGAGAGCAATCAGGCGGGCAAACCGCTGGGTCCCTTCCTGGCCCTGGCCGGAAAAACCGCCCTGCGCAGCATCGCGAGCGAAATGGCGATCCTGCTGCTGCACCCATTGGGCCTGTGGCCACGCCTCTGGAAAGAGCCGACCGGCGGGCGGGATCTGGTGGTGCTCGTGCATGGGCTCTTTCACAACCAGAGCGCCTGGATTCTCTTTCGACGCTGGATGCAGGCCCAAGGTTTCGCCACGGTCTGTTTTTCCTATGCGAGCTGGAACTCAGGGTGGGACGAAACCGTAGCCGGTCTGCGCAAGGATCTCGAATCCCTGCTGGCCGCGCACCCGGACCGGGAAGTGCATCTGGTCGGGCACAGCATGGGCGGGCTGCTCCTGTGGTCGGCGCTGGCTGGGCTTCATGACTCAAGCCGCATCAAGAGCCTCGTGACCATGGGCACGCCCTTTGCCGGAAGCAAGCTCTCGCCCTTTGCGCTGTCCTCGCTGGGCAGATATCTCGGCTACCAAGGCGAAACCGTGCGCGCGGTCACGCGGTTGCCGCTGCCTTCCCACGTGCGCCGTCTGGCCCTGCATTCCCCGGCGGACAACATGGTGCTGCCCAACGCGGCCCTGCGCTGCAAGGCTCCGGGATGGGAAGAAATGACGACACGGCCGGTAAGCCATGTGGCCATGCTTCACTCTCGCGAGGTGTTCCGGGAAGTTCGCCGCTGGATCAGCACCGAGAACGCAAGCGAAGGATCACGAACCGCCGCTCAGGACCTTGCCTGAGCCTCTGCCCGCGCGGGGCGGGCAGGGCCGGTTCTCACTTGAGGCCTTCCTTGCGGTCAAGGTACAGATTGGTCAGGGCCAGCACGGACGTGCCGAGGATGAGCAAAAGCGAGATGGCATTTATCACCGGCGTTGAGCCGTCGCGGACCTGCAGATACAGATTGATGGGCAGAGTGGGCTGCGAGCCGACCAGAAAGAGGGTGGTATTGAAATTCTCGAAGCTCATCAGGAAGGCCACGGCCCCGGAGCCGATAATCGACGAGCGCAGATAGCGCAGGGTGATGTGCCAGATGACCTGAAAACGGGTTGCGCCGAGGTTCAACGCCGCCTCTTCCAGGGAATGGTCGAACTTGCGCAGCTTGGCCGAAACCACCAGCGTCACGAAGGTGGTGATGAAGGAAAACTGCCCCACCACGACCAGCCAGAAGCTGGGCCTGAAAAGATCGAAATCCAGGTTCCAGTGATCCTCGAAATAGATTCCCGCCGTCGTCGCCCCCAGCAGAATGGAGATGCCAAGGATCACGCCCGGGATGACCAGGGGTGCGAGCATCAGAAAATACAAAAAATTCTTGCCCCTGAAGTTCTCCTGCTCGAACAGAAACGCGGCGCAAACTCCCACCACCACGCACGAAGCCGAGACCCACAGCGCGGTCTGGAAGCTGACCCAAATGGAGCGCAGGTTGTCTGCGTCCTCGAAGATGCCGACCCGTTTCGGTCCGGCCGAAAAGAACCAGTCCAGGGTGAAGCCGCGCCAGGGCAGGGACGGAAAATCGGAATTGTTGAAGGCCAGCACGCAGGTCACCAGGAGCGGCGCGAACAGGAAAAAGAAATAGAGCAGGATGAAGACCACAAAGGCGCGGTCGTAGGCCCGGGATCTGGGCAGCGAGCGAATCATGAGGCCACCTCGCCCAGGCGCTGGCCCGAGAGCCTGAGGCCCACCCAGATGATGCCCGAACTCAACACCAGCAGCAGAAAGCCAAAGGCCGCGCCCTGGTTCCAGTTGAAGCTGGCGATGAACTGGTTGTAGATCTGTTCCGTGAACCACAGCGAGTTCTTGCCGCCCATGAGGTTGGGGGTCAGGTAGTTGCCGAGCACCAGCATGAAGACCACGATGGACCCGGACGTGATGCCCGGCTTGCAGTGCGGAATGATGATCGTACGCCAGATGCAGGACTTGCTCGCACCCAGGTCATAGGCGGCCTCGACCAGGCTGTCGTCCAGGCTCTCCATGACCGAGACCAGCGGCACCACCATGAAGAGCATGGACGTGTACACAAGGCCCATGATCATGGTCGCGTCATTGTAGAGCATCTCGATGGGCCGCGAGACAAGGCCAAGCTGCAGCAGAAAATAGTTGATTACCCCCGATTCGCGCAGCAGGATCATCCAGCCGTAAACCCGCACCAGTTCGCTGACCCAGAACGGCAGCAGCAGAAGGACCATCAGAAAACCGCGCACCCCTGGCCGGGAAAGCTTGGTGATGTAGAAGGCCACGGGCAGGGACACGATCAGGGTCAAAAAGGTGGTGATGACGGAATAGGCCGCCGTGCGCACGAAGGTCAGCCAGTAGATGGGCTCCAGAAAGAAATTGCCGTAATTTTCGAGACTCCAGCTCTTGCCGACCCTGAAGCTCAGGATGAGCAGATCCAGATGCGGCAGCACGATGAGCAGAACAAGCCACATCAGCACCGGAGCCAGAAAGATCCAGAACAGGCCGGAGCGCTTCATGGCGTCTCCTCCCGCGCGAACGCGATGCCGGACTCGGGATGCCAGCCCAGGGTGATGTCCTCGCCGGGACGGATGTGGTCGAAGGCGCGGTTCTGGGGCAGAGCCACGAGCAGTTCGTGACCGCTCGCGGTGGCGGTCAACAGGCGGCTGTTGGCCCCGTCGAAGAGGATGGCCTTGACCGTGACGCCGAAGGTGTTGAGCCCGGCCGGATCGGGCGGCTCGATGACCATGGCCTCGGGACGCAGAAAAAGAGTGGCCGGGCCCTTGCGCGCATCGGCCTTCTTGCGGGCGCGAAAAACCAGGTTCTCATCCGTGCGGATGATCACCGTGTGGTCGTCCATGTCCTCCACCCTTCCGGCCCAGCGGTTGTTGTCGCCCACGAATCCCGCCACGAAAGGTGTGTGCGGATCGCCGTAGAGCTCCTGCGGGGAGCCGACCTGCTCAAAGCGTCCCTTGTTCATGACCGCCACGGTGTCGGACATGACCAGGGCTTCGGACTGGTCGTGGGTAATGTAGACAAAGGTCGTACCGATCTTGGCCTGGAGCTTCTTCAGCTCGACTTTCATCTGTTCCCTGAGCTTCAGGTCAAGGGCGCCCAGCGGCTCGTCCAGCAACAGGACCTTGGGGTCGAGCACCAGGCATCGGGCGATGGCCACGCGCTGCTTCTGACCGCCGGAGAGCTGCTGGATGCGCTTGGCGCCGAATCCGGGCAGGTCCACCCGTTCCAGGATTTCCTCCGTGCGGCGGCGGATCTCGGCGGCAGGCATGTTGCGGCGCTTCAGGCCAAAGGCGATGTTCTCGGCCACGTCCATCATCGGAAAAAGGGCCAGATGCTGAAAGACCAGATTGACGGGCCGGTTGTTGGGCGTCACCCCGCGCATGTCCTGTCCGCTTATCTCGATGCTGCCGCTTGTGGCTTCCTCGAATCCGGCGATCATGCGCAGAAGCGTGGTCTTGCCGCACCCGGAAGGACCGAGGATGGAGAAAAAGGAGCCCTTGGGCACGGAAAAGGAGACATCTTCAACAGCCGAAAATGTCCCGAACTTCTTGACCAGACCGGTAATGACCAAATCGAATTGCATGCGCCTTCCGTTGTGGAAAAAAAGAAAAAAATGAGGTCCGAAGCCGGGAGGCTTCGGACCTTTCGTGCTTAGTTGGAGGCCTTGACCTTGTCCAGCACCTTGCCTTCCATGGCTTCAAGGTTGGCGGGAACGGGCGGATACCATTTGATGTTGTCGATGGTCGCCTGCGGGAAGGAACGATCGAAATTGGCCTGGAAAGCCGGATCGACAAAAGGCCCCGCACCTTTGGATGCTGTAGGAGCCTTCTCTGCAGATGTAAAATAACCACTATTCTCCGGTCGAAGCATAAAATTAATCCACTTATATGCTGCATCCAAATTTTTTGCTTTAGCTGGAATAGTGAATGTATCAATCCAACCTAAAGCGCCTTCACTTGGAGCAACAAAATCGATATTCTTGTCCTCTTCGTACAGTTTCCAAGCGCCATTATCCCAAGCTTCCGCAACAGTAATCTCTCCTGTACGAACTGATTCCAGTAATTGATCTCCATTTGACCAATAATTCTTTACCAAAGTCTTGGTCTTTATTAACTCAGATTCAATTTTTGAAAGCATTTCAGCGTATGCTTTTTCATCAGTATAAAGTTCAAACGGATTGTACCCAAGGGCAAAGCCCATTGCGATAATGAGAGGACGTTTTAAACGATAGCTAATCCGCCCCTTGTACTGCGGATCGATGAGAGCCTTCCAGGAGGTCGCGCCCTTGGCCTTTGCGGTGTTGACCACCAGACCGGAGGTGCCCCAGCAGAAGGGAACCGCGTGCGACTGGCCTCCGACCAGAGTGTTCTTCTTCACGGCTTCGAGCATGGAGGGAATGAACAGGTCGGCCTCGATTCTGGAGTAATCGATGGGCTGGTAGATGCCGAACTCTTCCTGCACCGAGGAGATACGGTCCTGACTGGGCTGGGCCAGGTCAAAGCCGGCACCGCGCGTGGCCCGCAGCTTGGCGATCATTTCCTCGTTGTTGGAGTAGGTCACCTCGACCTTGACTCCCGTCTCGGCCTCGAACTTGTCCACCAGCTCCTTGGGGGCGTACCCTTTCCAGGTCAGCAGCTGGAGGGTATCGGCCATGGCCAGAGATGAACCGACCATTAGAAAAACGATCATCAAAACAATCCGTTTCATGCGTAATTCTCCTTATAAGTGTGTAGGAAAAGCCAAATAAACATGTATCAATCTCAATCAATTTCGACAAGTGCATGACACCGTGAAGACAAGACAACGGCAAAAAAATTTCCAGGGTATTCCACGTCCGCCCTGCACAAAAAAAACTGAACGCACACTCCGGTCCGAGCAGAAAATCTTCCGCATCGCCCCCGTTAAAAATCACCTTTTGGCGAGAATCGAGATGATGGTTTCTTTGAGGTGCGCCATGTCCACAGGCTTGGCGATGTAGGCGTCCATTCCGGCTTGCAGGAAGCGCTCCCGGTCTCCGGCCATGGCATAGGCGGTCATGGCCACTATGGGGACGTCCCGGCCAAGCTCTTCCCGAATGATCCGCGTGGCCTCCATCCCGTCCATGACCGGCATCTGCACATCCATGAAAACCAGATCGACGTGCTCGCGATCCAGTATTTCGATGGCTTCACGGCCATTGGTGGCGCTTATGACCTCGCAGCCGAACTTTGCCAGTATCCGCTCCATGGCCATGCGGTTCACCCCGTCGTCCTCGACCAGCAGAAAACGCCGCCCGCCAAGGTCTGCCGCCATGTCCTCGCGTTGCGTCCGCGCAGGTTCGCTCGACCCAACGGCGAAAGGAAGGGTCACGCCGACCGAGGTGCCTTCGCCCTGCACGCTTTCGATCTGTATCTGCCCTTGCATGAGATCTACCAGACGGCGCACGATGGCCAGTCCAAGACCCGCGCCCTGATGCGTACGCACGCAGGAGCCATCGACCTGAATGAACGGCTCGAAAATATCCTTGAGGCGCTCGCTTGGAATGCCCACTCCGCTGTCCTGGACCGTGCAGCGGATTTGGCAGGGGGATTCCCCCACCGCCGAGACAAGGACAAAACTCACATCGATCCGACCCTTCGGTGTGAACTTGACGGCGTTGCCCACCAGATTGAAAAGAATCTGCCGCAGTCTGACCTCGTCGCCGAACAGGTGGGCAGGGATGCGCGGATCCGTCCGCACCTCCAGCCGCACCCCCTTTTCGCGGGCCGGAGTGCCGAAGATGTCGATGATGCTCTGCCGCACATCGGCCAGGGCGAAACTTTCCTCCTGAATGACCATCTTGTTGGATTCGATGCGGGAAAGGTCGAGAATGTCGGAAAGCAGACGGGAGAGCCTATTTGTGGAACGAATGGCCGCTTCGAGATATTCCTGCTGCTCGACATCGGGAGCCGTGGTCTCAAGCAACTGCAACATGCTCAGGACTCCATTGAGGGGCGTTCGTATTTCATGGCTCATGTTGGCCAGAAATTCGGATTTGCTGCGGGAAGCGTCCTCGGCCGCCTCCTTGGCCCTGTTCAGATCGTCCTGCGCTATCCGTCGCTCCAGCGCCATGCGGTCGAGGGCTCCGGCCACAAGACCCAGTTCTCCGGCGTCATGGTCCACCCCGGTGGGTCTGGTGTAGTCGCCGGTCCGGAAACGCTCGGCGGCCATGACCAGCGCGTTGATTCTGGGCATGAAAAAGGCCCTCTCCGCGACCCAGGCCATGACCAGGGCCAGCAGGGCCGCGCAGGCAGACAAAAGAAGGCCCGTCGCCATTGCTTTGTGGGCGTCGGCGCCTATGGAAGCCTCGGGCACTCCGACAAAGATGGTCATGTACGGTTCCGCCCCAGGAGCGTGTCTGATCTTGTAAAACGCGTTCATGCGACTGAGTCCGTCGGAACCCTTGCTGACAAAAACCCCGCTGCCCCCGCCCTGCTTTGATTTCGCCGAGGCTACAGGGCTGACGAATTCGCCCAGGGGAAAAGATTCATCGACGACGGACCTGAAGATGCGTCTGCCCTCATGGTCGGCAATGCCAATATAGGAATCGTCAGGCAGATGCTGCTCGACAAAAAATGAATGAAGCCGCGTCAGATCGAGAGCCACGGTGAGAACCCCTTTAACCTGCCCCAGTCCATCCAGGAGGGGATAGGCAAACGCAAAGGACGGAATCGAGGTTCCCCTGGAAACGATATATTCTCCCGGGGAAAAATCCCTGGTGCGCATGGCGTCCCTGAAATGCTTGCGGTCCGCAAGACTGCCGAAGGACATGGGCACGGCCGATGCCAGCACCTCCCCTCGTGGGTCAGTCAGGGCGATGTTGGTATAAAGGGGGTTGTGGAGCAGAATTCTCTTGAAGATCGCCATGCAGCCAGCGACATCCTGGTTTTGAACCCGATCCATGACCGACAGGGTCGAAAGAGTCTGCCGGGTCACCTCGGAGGTCCTGTGCTGCACACCGGCCATGGCCGTGACTATCCGGATCAACTCTTCCTCGGCGTGGCGAAACGCGTCGTCGCGGCTCTGGAGTCCATTGAACAAAATGATCCCCAGCGCCGGAAGCACTGACAGAAGCACCAGGCCGAAAAGCATGGCCCGCAGGGATTGAAAAAAAGCCAGCCGCATGAGCGTACTCCCAAGCCCCGAAAGACGGATGCATTCCGGGGCTTATTGAGCCATCCATAGCGCGCTGGCGAAGAAAAGGGAAGGAATCGGTTGAAGCGGGAAGGCTTCATCCGCGCGATCGTGACGGCGCCGGAACACGGATTCCGGCGTCATCGCGAGGAGGACAAACGGCTGAACGCTACCAGCCGATGAGCATGCGGCTCTTGTTGGGAAATTTCTTTTTGACCCGCTTGGCCACTGCGTAGGAAGCCCAGATGACAAGCGGCGACAGGATGGGCAAAAGATGCAGCCCGTAATATGGCCTGTAATATGACTGAACCGTTGAAATGAGATAAATGATCCAGCCATGCAGAAAATAAATGGCAAAACTTGAGGCCGCAAGTGTTTTTAGTAACGTGCTATCAATATGTTCATATTTATGCAAAAAGACCATGAAATAGACACACAATATCTGCTTCTGTACAAAAGCTATATCGATCCAATTGAATTCAAAAGGTTTTTTCTGCAAATTTCCACACGCATCAAAAAAAACAGCCTGCACCACGGCCAAAAAAATTGCACATCCTAACAGGTTGAAATCCTTTCCTTTAAATTTTTCATATATGAAATCTCTTTCCATCGAACATAAAATACCGAACATGTAAACAGGAGAAAAATATACAACAGACTGAACTATGGACCAATTATTTACAGGTCTATGCATAAAAATTGATATCAAAGAAAGAATTGATATTATATATATTTTTTTACGCAGATCTATTCTTATAAACCAAATGAACAAAGGGGATATTATAAACATGGCCATGATGAAAGGAATATACCAATAAACCATGACACCTCCATACCAGTAGTACAGAAGCGTTGGGCGGACAATCTGATCGTAGAAAGTAGGTTCAGGACCAAAATAAAAATCCGGAAATGGCGCTTTTATGACCAAAGCCCAGATAATGGGCAGAACGGACAAAATGAGATATGGTACGTACACATTCTTGAATTTCTTTTCCAAAAATTTGCGATAAACAAATTTTGGATAGAAAACATGATGAAAAAGAAATCCTGAAATGAAAACGAAAAGGGATGTCCCACCCGAAATCATATTGGCCACCACCCGCTCCCCAAAACTGTCGATCACCCATCCGGCGATGCCGTAGCAATGGCCAATTACAATCAGAACAATCGCAACCGCTCGAAAATACTCAAAAGATCTCAGATGCATGCTTATTATCCAAAGAAAGAAGTTGACGACAGGCGAACCGCCGCGATCAGGACCAAGTCAACCACATCCGGCAAACCAGAAAAAAATTCCCGGCATCCCGCCCGAAAAAACGCTCCGCCCGCGCCATGCCGGACCTGCCCGGGTCTGGCCCAAAATCTGCTAAGATTGCCCTGAAGCACCGATAGCGACACGATTTTGACATGGAGACGTTACATGAGCCTTCTTGATCCCATCCAACTGATGACCCTCATGGGGACCAAGCCCGAACGCAGGAGCCACAAGACTGCGCTGGAGGACGGATTTCAAAGCCACATGCGTCAGGCCCTGGGAACCAAAGACATAAACGAATTGAGCGCGAACCTTGGCGGCTCCTCCATGGAAAACTCCCTCATGCGGGATGCCCTGCACGGACTGGCCGCCATCATGAAGCAGCAGTCCTCCTCGGACGCTGGGACAGGCTCGGCGCGCAGTTCCCGTGGACAGAGCCCGATAGGCTCCCTGTCCGCGACCTTCGAGTCCGGAACATCGGGCGTGAACGCCATCGGCCATGACAGAAACGGCGGCACATCCTACGGAACCTACCAGATCGCGTCCAAGCCCGGCACCATGAAAGACTTCATCACATTCCTGCGTGACAAGGAGCCCGGCTGGGCCTCGAAACTCAAGGCCGCCGGACCTGCGGACACGGGCTCGACCGGTGGACGCATGCCGGAAGTCTGGCGTGAAATCGCGGCCGAAGACCCGGATAAATTCGGCGCGCTGCAACGGGATTTCATCGAGGCCACCCATTACGCCCCCGCTCGTGACAAGATTTTGGCACGAACCGGCGTGGACATGGACACCATGCCAGCCGCAGCCCGCGAAGCGCTTTGGAGCACGGCGGTTCAGCATGGAGCCGGCGGAGCGGCCAGGATCTTCGGACGGGCCATCAAAGCCATCGGCACGGAACAGCCTGAGCACCAGTTCGCGCAAAAACTCATCGACAAGGTCTACGACAACCGTAAATCACAATTCGGCTCCTCCACGGCCAGCGTGCAGGCCAGCGTGAAAAACCGCATGAACGTGGAAAAGGAAATGGTCCTGGCCATGCTAAGTGGCGACAAACAGTCCGTGGCCTAGCTCATTCCTGCCTCAAGGGCCCGATATTTTTTGTAAAATAGAGGATGTCCTCACCCGGGGCATAGTAATCGCGAATGCGGGCCTCCAGGCTGAAACCGCAGGACAGATAGAACCTTTGCGTCGGCGCGTACTGTTCCCGTGACGACGTCTCGGCGATGAGCTTGCCTCCCTTGCCCCTGCGCAACCGCGCCTCCACTTCCGCCAGCAGTTTCCTGCCCAGCCCCTGACCGCGCATCTCTTCATGCACCGCGATCCAGTACAGATCATGGGTGCTCTCGGTGCACGGCGTGGGGCCATAACACGCATAGCCCAGGGGGCCACGCCCAGGGATCTCGGCGAACACGAAAAAATATCCGCTCTCCTCTCCTTTGGCCAGACGCTCGGCCACCAGCTCCTCGGCCACATCCACCTCGGAAGCCGAGAAAAATGTCGTGGAGGTCACTATTTCGCGCACGGCGTGCTGGTCTTCGGCGCGTACCTGATCACGAAAGAAAATCTCATGCACGGCAGGTCTTCTCCCCCCGGCCCGCCCTCTCCAGGGCATCGAGGACGATGTCCCGGACCAGCGCGGCATGGTCCAGCCCGGCCTGCCTGGCCGCGGCCACAAAGCCCGCGTCCGGGGAAATGCACGGATTCGGATTGACGTCGATGATGCGTACCAGGCCGCCGTCGCCAACACGAAAGTCGATGCGTGCGTACCCGGCCAGACTGAAAAGTTCCCAGCAGGAAACGCCGATCCGCGTCATCTCACGGACCAGGGACTCATCCCCGGCAAGATCGAAGCTGCGCGACGAAGCGGCGTAATCCGCACTGTCCTGCTCCCATTTGGCCGCATAGTGCAGGATGGCCGGACCCGGCGTCGCCGCATCGAAGACCATCTCCGCCAGGGGCAGCGCGCGGACCTTCCCGCCCTGCTCCGCCAGCAGGGCCAGGTTGAACTCCCGGCCGCTAACATAGCCTTCGGCCACGCAATCTCCGCCCATGCGCGGAGCCAGTTCCTTCATGACCGTCAGCAGCTCTTCGCGCGCACGCACCTCGACGACGCAGTCCGGGCCAAGGCCGAGGGAAGCATCCTCGAAACGCGCCTTGACGATGTATCTGCCCGGCCCGGGGAAAACGCCCCGCTGCAATTCCCCGAGCGTCGCACCGCAAGGCACGGGCAGCCCGGCCGCATGCATGAGCCGCCGGGCCAGGGCCTTGTCGCCTGCCAGGCTCATGCTGCCCTCGTCCGCCCCGGTATAGACAAGCCCGGCCTTGCGAAACAGGGCCGGCGCCAGGCATGCGAGGCTGGACACCCCATGACAGGACTCGACCAGATTGAAGACCACATCGGGCCTGCGGTGCGCCAGAGCGGCCTCAAGCGCCGAGGGATCGGAACCCAGGACATGCTCCGAGGTCCGCCAGCCGCAACGGGCCAGGCTCTCGCGCACGCTTCGGGCCTGCAGCACCGTGTCGAGGGCGTCGGGGGAAGCGGCGTCAGGAACGCTCTCGCGCACCACGGCCACATGCAAAGGGCTCACGTGCGTTTCCTTTGAGCCCTGTTTTCGGCTCTGCGCATGGCGGAATCCATGATGCCCCTGATGAGTTCGGCATACTCCAGCCCGATCTTGCCGCAGAGAATGGGCAGGTCGGAACTCTCCGGATTGAGGCCCGCCAACGGATTGACCTCGATGAACCGAGCCTCGCCCCGCTCGTCCAGACGCACGTCGACACGCCCGGCGTCCAGGCATCCAAGGGCCTGCCATGCCGCGCGGGCCACCTCGGCGGCCTGCCGAGCCGGGCCGTCGGTGGCCAGTTCGTAGAGCGCCCGCTCGCGCCATTCCTGCTTGTTGGCGTAGGTGTAGGCGCACGCGTCGCCCCGGGCGGTGGCGAGCACCTCCATGACCCCGAGCACCCTGCACTCCCGGCCGCTGCCCAAAATGCCCACGGTGAATTCCCGGCCCGGAAGAAACGTCTCGACCAGGGCGGGCTGACGATACGTGCGCAGGACATGGTCGCAGATCTCGCGCAATGCCTGCCGGTCCCTGACCAGGGACTTGTCGCTCACCCCCTTGCTGGACCCTTCGGCTACGGGTTTGACAAAGAGCGGAAAGGGCAGATCGATTTTTTCCACCTCGTCCATGCTGTTCACGATCCTGAAATCGGCCGTGGGCACGTCGTGCGCCCGCAGCACCGCGTTGGTCCAGCCCTTGTGCAGGGACAGGGCCAGCACTTCGGGCCCGGAGAAGGTGTAGGGAATGTCCCACGCATCCAGCAGGGCCGGAACCTGGGCCTCGCGGGCCAATCCGAGCATGCCCTCGGCGAAATTGAAGACCATGTCCCAGCGCCGCCCGCCCGCCAGGGCGCGCACCAGCGGGCCGGCCCCGCCGATCAGCTCCACGTCGTGCCCCTGGGACAAGAGCGCACCTCTGACGGCCTCGACGGTGACGGGACTGTCCAGTTCCGCCACCTCGTCCCTGTCGTATCCGGCCGCCAGGTAGTCCTGCTGCAGATCGTAGGTCATGCCAACGAGCATGATCCCTCCTGCGGGCAAAGCTGATCGGGGTAATGGAAAACACGGTTTTCATAGTTGCGCAGCACGATGCCCTGCTCGTCCCGGCCCTGAAAATAGTCCGGTTGCAGCGGCACCTTGCCACCGCCGCCGGGAGCATCGATGACATAGGTCGGGATGCAGTAGCCCGAAGTGTGCCCGCGCAGATTCCGGATGATGGTCAGCCCCGTCTCCACCGGAGTCCGGAAATGGCTCGATCCGGGAATCGGGTCGCACTGGTACAGGTAGTAGGGCCGGACGCGATTGCGGATCAGCCCGTGCATGAGCCGCTTCATGGTCGGCGCGTCGTCGTTGACGCCGGATAGCAGCACTGTCTGGCTCCCGAGGGGGATGCCGCCGTCGGCCAGCCGGTTGCAGGCCTGGGCTGTGTCCGGCGTCATCTCGTCGGGATGCGTGAAGTGCAGGCTGATGAACAGCGGATGATAGCGGCGCAGCATGCGCACCAGCTTGGACGTGATGCGCTGGGGAAGCACGGCCGGAACCTTGGAGCCGATGCGGATGATCTCCACATGTGGAATGGCGCGCAGTTGGGACAGCAGCCACTCGATCTTCATGTCCGGCAGGGTCAGCGGATCGCCCCCGGAGAGCAGCACGTCGCGCACCTCGTCATGTTCACGAATATAGTCGAGGGCGGCCTGCCAGCTGCGCATGTCCGAGCGGTGCCCGACCTTGCCCACCAGCCGGGAGCGCGTGCAATAGCGGCAATAGGTCGAGCAGAACTCCGTGACCAGAAACAGCACCCTGTCCGGATAGCGATGGACAATGCCGGGAACCGGGCTGTGCCCTTCCTCGCCGAGCGGGTCCGGAGTCTCGAAAGGCAGACTCAGCGTTTCACGCACATCAGGCAGGATGCAGCGTCGCACGGACTCGCTGCGGGAGGCGACCCACAGGTAATAGGGCGTGGCGGCCGCGGGCAGTTGCCGCCTGGTCTTTTCGAAGACCGGGGCGGGCACGCCAAGAATCCGCGCCATGGCCTCCACGGAGGTGACACGGTTCTTCAGCTGCCAGCGCCAGCTGTCCCAGTCTTTCTGCACGGCACCGGGAAAATGCGTGCTCATGAATTTCTTGCGATGCGCCCAGAGGCCAAGCTCCAGGTCTTCGGGAAGGGAAGATAATGAGGGGGGTTCGGCCAGCTCCTGGTCGATTTCGGAAGGCTCTGCCGCGACTAATTCGACAACGTCCATGGTTTCCTCTGCGCACGTAAAATTATTCAAAAAATGAAAACGCGCCAATCATCGACAATATATTGAAATAAAAACATAAAATCAGCGAAAATCATCCATGCGCATCCTCTTTAAACAGCGAAAAAAGACGCATGTTCCCTGATGCGACGGCTCATATGCCTTTCCCATTTTCTTGTCATCAGACTTATGCCCATGACGGCGCAAAATTTTTGAAATTTTCAAAAATATTTCCAAGAGGCCCGCAGGGACTTGGAGGAGGGAAAAAATCCAGTGGTTCAGAAGGGTTCAGTACGAACGAGGCAGGGGTGATCAAAAGGCCCTATTCGGGCTTCGAGGACACGATGCGCTTGTAGGTTTCGAGCAGTTCCACAAAGGCGTCATGATCCCCGCCCTTGTCCGGGTGCATGGACATGGCCTTCTTGCGAAAGATGCGCGCAAACTCGCGCCTGGTCATGCTCCTGATCTCGGCCATGTCCATGCCGAAGAGTTCGCGCACCCGTTCCGGGGCGACGGTTCTCGGGCGGGGACGGGGACGGCGAAAATCGTTCATGAAATCGTGAAAGATACGCTCGAAGCCTGCCGACGCGGCGAAATCGAAATCAAAATGCAGACACGCATAACGCCGCAGATACGTCCGAGCGCCGGTGCCAAGGCCGAAAGCAAAGTCCGCATCGTCCCACAGGGCGCAGAATTCATGCATGAAGGCCTCGTCAAGACCGGTCGGGTCCAGGGCTTCGGGCATGGTCCGGGCCGCCGGGGAGGTGAAATGGCGTTGCAGATTGAACACCGCATGCACGTAGCCGCGCACCTCCTCCATGGGCAGGGAGCGTTCCAGGCGCAGGAACAGCTGCTCGATTTCGTCCCGGCTCTTGCCCATGAGACTCAAAAACAGCTTGGGGCTGACTTCGTCGATGCGGTTCAGGTTGATCTCGCCCGAACGCATGAAGGCCATGCGTCTGCGATCAAAGGGGTGCAGGGCGCGGATGGCGTCTTCCTGGGTGCGGGTCAGCACCGTTCGCGTCCATGTCCTGGAACGACCGGCCCGGTCCCTGAAGTCCTGCGGGGCAAATGGGGCAAACGCCTCGTCGAGTTCATCCATGTCCAGATCCATGTGGGCCAGCGCCTCAAGAAGCTCCTCGGCATAGGAGATCCCGAAACGGTCGAATCGAACCATGCGGCCAGGGTCCTCCCCCAAGGATGCAAGGGTCTCAAAACCGAAGCCGCCGTCCAACGGCACGGAACGCCGCAGCTCGAAGCGCAATGGCCTGCCCTCTCCCAGCACCGCCACGTACATGTCAGTCCACCACCCGCCAGGTCAGGGTCTGACCCGCAAGATAGGGCACGACGGAACCGAAGCGCTCCGGCACGGTCCAGGCGCGGCGTTCAAGGCGCACCTCCCTGGCCATGGGGGTCAGGCCGTAGGTGGCGCAGGCGCGATCCGAGACAAAGGCCTGCAACAAATCCAGGGCATCCAACTCCTCGAAGAGACCGGCCAGGGCAGGCAGGGCCACGGGCGCGGAAAAGATTCCGGCCGCGCAGCCGGGCGCTTCCTTGGCCGTGATCGGATGCGGGGCCGTGTCGCTGCCGAAGAACGCACGGGGATGATGCAGCGCCGCCTGCCGCAGGGCATCGCGATCCTCGGGGCGCTTGGCCACGGGCTTGCAGAAAAGATGGGGCCGCATGAGCCCGCCGAGCACGTCATCAAGGGTGATGAGCAGATGGTGCAGGGTGACCGTGGCAAAAAGGTTGTCGAAACGGTCCAGAAGCTCCACCCCGGCGCAGGTGGTGACGTGTTCGAGAACAATGCGCAGCCGGGGAAACGAGCGCGCCCACTCCGCCACCACGGGCAGAAAAACCGCCTCGCGGTCCATGACGAATCCGCATCCCTCCCCGTGGATCAAAAGGGGGATGTCCAGCTCCTCCATGATGGCCAGGGTTTCGTGGGCCTGCCTCATGTCGGCCAGACCGGCCTCGGAGTTGGTCGTCATTCCGGCGGGATAGAGCTTGAGGCCGATGATGTGCGGCCTTGCGGCCAGCAGCTCGGCCCTGGAGTAGGACTTGAAAAAAAGAGTCATCAGCGGGGAGAAGGATTCTCCCGCCACGCGAAGTATTTCCTCCCGGTAAGCCAGCACCTGCGGAAGGCTGGTCACCGGCGGAGTCAGGTTGGGCATGACCACGGCAGCGGCGAAGTCCCGGGCCGTGTGCGGCGCCACCAGGGCCAGCATGTCGCCCTGACGCAGGTGGACATGCATGTCCAGGGGGGAATGCAAGATCAGCATGAAACCTCCAGGAAATACCATTATGTCAGGAAAGAAGATAGGCAAGAGCGGCGTAGCGGGCAAGCTTGCCGAGCAGCACCGGCGGAACGAAGCGCTTAAGGGACAGCCCGAAGAGGCCGGCCACGGCGCAAAGCGGGTCTCCGAGTATGGGCGTCCAGGCCAAAAGCAGGCTCCACGAGCCATACCGGGCAAAAATGCGCACCGCCCGCTCCCGCTGCGCGGCGGAGAGACGCAGCATCCGGGTCAGAAAAGGCTCGCTCCCCCAGCGCCCGATACCCCAGGTGGCCATGGCCCCCAGGGTGTTGCCGGCGGTGGCCGCCGCCACGCAGGCATATGGATCCATCCCGGCCAGAATCAGGGCGCCAAGGGCGGCCTCGGAGACCACGGGCAGAAACGTTGCGGCCAGGAAGGACAGGATGAAAAGCCCGGTCAGTCCGTATTCAAGGAGCAACTCTTCCATGTCAGGACGTGAACAGAAATGCGTTGGGGGTGGACGCAACACTGGGCCTCTTGCCCAAAACCCGCATGGCGTTCTCCGTCATGTCCTCGCGGGTGAGCCCCCGCGCCAGCTCCGGCCAGAGGCTGTGGCCGAAAACGAAATTGGCGGCCAGATAGGGCAGGTATTTCTTGTACATCTTGATGGCCCGGGTAGGCTCGAAATGTCTCCAGATGGCGTCGATGAGCTTCAGCGCCGTGTTCAGGAAGATGTCCTCATCGGGCTCGAAGCCATGCACCAGCTGGGCGAAAATCCAGGGCCGGGCGATGGCCATGCGGCCGATGGACACTCCCGCGCAGCCGGTCTCGGCGACCATCCGGACGCAATCCCCGCCTGAAAAAGCGTTGCCGTTGCCGAGCACGGGAATCGAAACGGCGTCGGCCACGGCCCGGATGTGCGCCCATTTGGGCGGCCGGGACCTGCGATCCGGGGCAATGCGCGGGTGAAAGGTCAAAAGATCCGCGCCCGCGTCCTCGAAACGCCTGGCCAGGTCCACGGCCAAATCCGGAGAGTTTTCCCAGCCGCTGCGGAACTTGACCATGACCGGACAACGCACGGCCTGCCGCACGGCCCGCACGATGGCCACGGCGCGTACCGGATCCTTGAGCAGCGCCGCCCCGTATCCCTTCTTGCAGATGGCGGCCACGGAGCAGCCCATGTTGATGTCCACGCCCATGAGCCCTTCGGCCTCGATGCGCCTGGCCGCCCCGGCCATGACTTCGGGCTCGCCCCCGAAAATCTGGCAGACAAGACGGCTGGCCTCCTCGTCGCGCCAGCGGAACACGGGGGAATGATGACGGCTCTCCTGCGGCACGGCGCGGGCGTTGCACATCTCCGTGACCATGAAACCATACCCGCCGAATCCGCCGAGCACTTCCCGAAAGGCCACATGCCCAAGACCAGCCATGGGCGCAAGGACAAGGCGCGAAGGCAGGGTCACGGAGCCGACGCTCAAGGGATCCGAAAAAAAAGCGGGGTGCTGCATGGGCGCGTTCTCCACAAAACCGGAAAAATCGGGAACAGGAGCCGAAACGGCCAGGAACGAAAAAGCTGAAAAAGCGCCCTCCACCGGGGAAGAGCGCTTCGGAAGATGAACCCGGCAAGAAAAATCAGGAAAGCATGAAAACCCGAATGACGCCGATTCCGGTGATTATCTGCACCAAGGCCAGTATCACTGCCACCGTATTGAAAACGGCGTGCACCAGAGGCAGATAGCGGCGTTTCATCCTGTTGCGATCCATGATCACGCCCGTGATATACCCACCCGCGATGCAGGGCATCATCAACTGGCCGATCCAGTAATGGTTGCCGGTGATGGTGTTCTGGCCCCAATACTGGCCGACGGCATAGAGGCCAAGGACCAGTCCGCTCATCCACAGAATGTGCGCGTACTTGCCGAGCCGGACATGTTCGGCCCACATGAACTTGCCTTTCTTCCCCAGGTGGTTGGCCTGAAAGCGTGGCCATCCGAGGGACAAGACGTACAGGGCCAGGCCGGTGGCCGCGAGTTGAAGCAGAGGATGAATCCAGAGCATTGTGCACTCCTTGAAAGGCAAAGTGTGGGCGAAAGCATCCGCCGCATGGTGGCGGACAGGTGAGTGCATAGATGAGGGGGCCATGATTGACAAGGCCTCCCTCGCGCGCCAGGCAGGCGACCTAGCCGATTGCCCCGGCCCTTACAGCCCTGCGCCGGGCCATCCAGCCCCTGGCTCCGTCCTGCAATGAACACAGCACCGGCACCACGACCAGGGTCAGCAGGGTGGCCACAAGAAGTCCGAAAATGACCGCCACGGCCATGGGCCCCCACCACTGCGCCGACTCCGACTCCGTGATCAGCTCCAGCCTGAAGAAGTCAAAGCTCACCCCGAGGGCCATGGGCAAAAGGCCAAGGATGGTGGTCACGGCCGTGAGCAGCACCGGGCGGAAGCGGGTCAGTCCGGCCGTCATCAGCGCCTCGCGCGTTTCCATGCCCGTGGTTTTGAGCTGCTCGAAGTAGTCGATGAGCACGATGGCGTTGTTGACGACCACCCCGGCCAGGGAGATGACGCCCACGCCAGTCATGATGATCCCGAAAGCCGTACCGGTGAGCAAAAGCCCCGCGAAGACCCCGATGAAGGACAGCACCACAGAGGTCAGCACGATGAGCGGTGTGACCATGGAATTGAACTGGGCCACCAGCACCATGAAGATGAGAAAAATGGCGACCACGAAGGCCTCGCTCAAGAATTCCTGGGCCTTGCGCTGCTCTTCCTGCTCTCCGGCGAAACTGTAGGTGTACCCGCGCGGCCAGGCCAGGGTCCCGAGCTTGCCATCCAGTTCGCGGATGATGTCGTTGGCGAGCCTGCCGCTGACGTCGGAGGAGACCGTGACCACCCTTTTCTGGTCCTTGTGGTTGATGGACCCGAGGCCGCTGGCCAGTTCCACCCGGGCCAGGGTGGTCAGGGGCACCGGTTCGCCGTCCGGACCCGAGACCGTGATACGCTTCAGGGATTCCACCGACTCCCTGTCCTTGCGCGGCAGCTTGGCGACGATGTCGTATTCGTCCTTGCCCTCGCGGTACACACCGACCTTGGCCCCGTTTATGGCCGCCTTCACGGTGTAGGCCACGGTGTAGGTGTCGAGGCCCAGGAGCGCAGTCTTCTCCTTGTCCACCCGGATCTGGATCTCCGGCTTGCCGGTGACCAGGTTGTCCTTCATATCGACGATGCCGGGGATCTCGCGCATGAGCTCGCGAACCTGCTCCACGATCCCGGCCAGCACCTGCATGTCGTCACCGTAGATCTCAAGGCTGACCGGATCGCCGGTGGGCGGCCCTTCGTCTTCCTTCTCCACGCGCAGTTCCACCCCGGTGATCTGTGCCGCAAGCCTGTCTCGAACCTCCGAGACAATCTCCGAGGAATGCCTCGTGCGCTCGCCGAGGGGCTTGAAATCGAGGGTCACGGAGCCGAGGTGCGTGCCGCTTCCGCCCCCGCCGAAATCCCCGCCCGTGGCCGCGCCAGTGCTGCCGATGACGTAGCGCACGTCCTCGTATTCGGAACAGACGTCCTCGATGAGCCTGATGTAACGGTCCGTGGCGTCAAGGCCAGTGCCCACGGGCAGCTTGACGTTGGCGTAGGCCCGCTTGGGCTCGGTTTCCGGAAAAAACTCCACGCCCTTGCCGAATTTGCCGAACGCCAGGGCCGAGCCGAAAAACATGACCACGCAGACCCCCAGAACCAGCGCCCTGTGGTTCAGGGCCCATCCCAGAAGCCACATGTAGGCCCTCTTGGACCTGGACCGGGCAACGTTTCCGTCACCGGCGAAGCGCGGGGGCGCGGCGGTCTGATAGCGCGCGGACAGGACCGGATTGATGACCAGGGCCACGAAAAGGGAGCCCATGAGCGCCAGAATGACCGTCTTGGGCAGAAAGGACATAAATCCGCCCATGATTCCGGGCCAGAATATCATGGGAAAAAACGCGCCGATGGTGGTCAGGGTCGAGGTGATGACCGGCCAGGCCACTTCGCTGGTCCCGTCGAGGGCCGCCTGGAAGCGGTCCTTGCCCTCCTGCATGTGGCGATAGATGTTCTCCACGATGACGATGCCGTTGTCGACTAGCATGCCAAGGGCCAGGATGAGGGAAAAAAGCACGACCATGTTCAGGGTGATGTCCAAAAGGCGCAGGAGCGCGAAGGTGATGAGCATGGACACCGGAATGGCCACGGAGACGAACACGGCGGAGCGCCCGCCGATGAAGATGAGCACGACAAAAAGAACGAGGATGAGCCCTGTTAGGATGTTGTTCTCCAGATCGGCGACCATGTTGCGGATGTCCTCGGCCATGTCCGCGGTCAGACTGATGTTCAGGGAGGGCGGGAGCAGCTCGCGCATTTCCACGACGGCGGCCGCGATCTGGTCGTTGATGTCGATGATGTTCTCGCCGCTGCGCTTGATGACCTGCAGGGTCACCGCGTTCTCCCCGTTCAGGCGGCTCAGCGTCATAGGGTCCTTGTAATGATCGCGGATGGCGGCCACGTCGCGCAGATAGACGGGCTTGCCGTCACGCACGAAGGCCACGATGGAATCGATCTCCGCCGGATTCTGGAAATCCTCGGGCACGCGCACCTGATAGCGCATGTCGCCGATATCCATGGATCCGCCGGGCATGTTCACGTTGCCCCGCTCCACGGACTGCAGCATGGCGGTGAAGGGCACCCTGTAGGCGCCGACGCGGTCGAGGTCGAACTCGACGTGGATTTCACGTTCGAGGCCGCCGATGATCCGGGCGTCGAGCACTCCGGGAATGGACTCGAACCTGTCCTCCAGGTCCTCGGCAAAGACCTTGAGTCGCTTCAAACTGAAAGGGCCGGACAGGACCACCTGAATGATGGGCATGTCGGAAAAGTTCATTTCGCTGACGACCGGATCGTCCTCAAGATCCGAGGGCAGATCGCCGGAAGCCTGATCGACCTTGTCGCGCACCTTCTGCAGCGCGTCGTCGATGTCCTCGCTGGGCAGAAACTTGATGGCGATGGTGGACTCGCCGTCGTTGGACTGCGAGGTCAGTTCCTCCACGCCCTCCAGGCCCTTGAGTTTACGCTCCAGTGGGATGGTGACCAGCTTCTCCATGTCCTCCGGAGCCACGCCCTCGTAGGTGGTGGTCACGAAGATGTAGGGGATCTGGATGTCGGGGGCGGCCTCGCGCGGGAGTTTCACGTAGCTGTAGAGCCCGGCCACGATGATCAGAACCAGGGTGACCAGGACCAGGGGTTGCCGGTGCTGTGCGGTTTGGTTGACAATCATCGCACGTTCACTCTTGTCCCGTCCTCCACCTCGGTGTGCCCGGCCACGATGAGCCGGTCGCCGGCCTTGAGGCCACCGAGCACCTGCACGCGGTCGCCCTCGATGACGCCCAGCTCGACGGTGCGCGCCTGGGCCACTCCGTCCAGCTCCACGAAAACGACCCGCTCGCCGCCCTTGTCCTGCACGGTGAAGAGAGGCACGGTCACGGCGTTTTCGATCAGGCGGCGCAAAAACGCCGCCCGCGCGATCATGCCGGGCCGAATTCTGCCGTCGGCATTGTCCACCACCACCCGGACCTGAAAGGTGCGGGTCGCGGGGTCCGCCTTCCAGGCCACGAAATCGATCTCTCCCATCCACTGCCGCTCGGGGTAGGTGTCCACGAGCACCGTGACCTTTTGCCCCTCGGCCAGGAAACGCACGTCGCCCTCGGGCACGTTGCAGTTGATGCGTATGGTGGCCACGTTGACGATATCGGCCACGGGCCCGCCCTCGGCCACGAATTCGCCGGGGTCGACATGGACCTTGTTGACCACGCCGTCCAGGGTGGACGACACCGTGCCGTGGCCGTACTCGACCTCGGCCTCGCGCAGTCGCGTCACGGCCGAGGTCAGCTCGTTCTGGGCCTGCTCCAGTTCTTCCCGGGCCAGAACGCCCTGCGCGTGAAGCTCGCTTCTGCGCCGCAGCTGATCTTCGGCCAGCCGCACGTTCGCCCTTGCCCGGTCGCGGGCGGCGCCCAGGGCGGACAGGTCAATGCGGGCGATGTGATCTCCGGCGCCAACGACACTCCCTTCGGTCACCCCGACCCACTCCACCACGCCGCCGCGCTGGGCGGCCAGACGCACATCATGCAGAGCCTCGGTTTCCCCGGGCAGGACCAGCATGTCGCGCATGGTGACGGTATTTATCTCCTCGGTCACGACATTGACCACGTGCACAGGCCTTGCAGGCACCGCGGTCTCGGAAAAAGGAGAATCCGCAAACCCATCGGAATACCCGGCAAAAAAAACTCCCAGACAAAGGAGAAAACGCAAAAACATATTTTTACCCCAAGCCATGTTAATGGAAGCTATCCTCTAAACCGTCCACGATTCTCAAGGTAAGGGACAAAAAGGCCCGAGAGCAAGACGCAAGGCCAAAACGCAAGTCGAAAGCCTTCTTGCATTTTGGCCGCAACATCGCAGCAATCGGACCTTTTCAGTCCCTTACCGGCCGTAGACATCCTCGAAGCGCACAATATCGTCTTCGCCAAGATAGCTCCCCACCTGCACCTCGATCAGTTCAAGCGGGATCTTGCCGGGGTTGGCCATGCGGTGCACCGCGCCCAGAGGCAGGTATACGGACTCGTTCTCGCGCAGCAGGATTTCCTCGCCGTCCCGGGTCACCAGCGCCGTTCCCTGGACCACCACCCAGTGCTCGGCGCGATGAAAATGCTTCTGCAGGGACAACACGTGCCCCGGCGCGACCACAATGCGCTTGACCTGGTAGCGCACGCCATCGCCGATGGACTCGTAATGCCCCCAGGGCCTGAAGACCTTCTTGTGGGAGACAGCCTCGATGCGGTTTTCGGCCTTGAGCTTGTCCACGATCTTCTTGACTTCCTGCACCCGATCGCGCGGCGAAATGAGGACCGCGTCCGAGGTCTCGACCACGATGTGGTTCTCAAGGCCCACCGCGGCCAGAAGGCGCGTCTCGGCGTGCAGATAGGAATCGTGGACATCGCAGAGCACCACATCCCCCTTGCTCACGTTGCCGCTCTCGTCCTTGCTTCCGGCCTGCCACAGCGCATCCCAGGAACCCAGATCGTTCCACCCGCAGGACAGGGGGACCATTACCCCGCGGTCCGTCTGCTCCATGACCGCGTAATCCACGGAATCCTCGGGGCAGGCGGCAAAGGCGTCCCGGTCCAGCCGCAGAAAGTCGAGGTCCTGTCCGGCAAGTTCAAGAGCCTTGCGGCAGGACTCCACGATGGCCGGTGCGAAGCGGTCCAGCTCGGACAGCACGGCCTTTGCGCGGAATACGAACATGCCGGAATTCCAGAAATATTGCCCGGAGGCGACATAGCTCTCCGCCGTCGGCTGATCGGGCTTTTCGACGAAACGCTCGATGGCGCGGGCAGCGGAGTCCGGAAGCGCCGGTCCCTGAAGGATGTAGCCGTACCCGGTCTCCGGGGCCGAAGGAACGATGCCGAAGGTGACCAGATGGTCCGCTTCGGCATGCACGGCGGCCTGACGCACGGCCTCGTGAAACCGCTCCGGTTCGCCGATGAGGTGATCCGCCGGAAGCACGAGGAGCACGGCCTCAGGGTCGGTCTCCAGGGCCTTCATGGCCGCGATGGCCACGGCCGGGGCAGTGTTCCTGCCGACGGGCTCAAGGATGATCGCCGCCGGTGACACGCCAAGGGCCCGCATCTGCTCGGCGATGATGAAGCGGTGCTCTTCGTTGCAGATGATGATGGGCCGTGCGACCTCGTCCAGTCCCTGCAGGCGCAGCAGCGTGTTCTGGACCAGGGTCCGGTCGTCGATGAGCGGCAACAGCTGCTTGGGATACAGTTTACGCGACAGGGGCCAAAGCCTGGTGCCGGAGCCACCGGCAAGAATGACTGGAATGATCATGTTCTGCTCCAAAAAAATGAAATGGGGAGATGCGCGCCAAAACTCGGCTTATGTACCTTGGATGATGACAAAATCAAATGGCAATTTAGCCGCCCCTTGCCACGCTGGAGTGGTGTGCGCCGGTCGTTAGACCCTTGCCGGTCATGTGCAGCCAGGGGTCTGGATTTATGAATGTCTTTGCCGTACAGGGAGGGTTAACGCCAACCAAGGCACACAAAGAGGCAGGGTGATGACCAGACAAGTTATTGATATCTTTCCAGATGAACTCGAAGAACTCAAGAACAAGACCAGGGAACGCGACTATCTGCTGATCGATGTCCGACAGCCCGGAGAATTCGCCCAGAGCCACATTCCCGGCGCTCAGCTCATCCCGCTGCCGGAGATCGAAAGCCGCATGAAGGAGCTGGACGGGGAGAAAAATCTGATCCTGTATTGCCGCACCGGCGGCAGATCCTCCGTCGCCGCTGCCCTGATCAAGGACGCGGGACCATGGCAGGGCGCGATCTACAATCTGGTCGGCGGAATCGCGGGCTGGGAAGGCAAGGGCCTCAAAGACATCCCGCATCTGGAGCTCTTCCCCCGGGACATGGCCTTGAGCCAGACCCTCTACCGGGCCATGAACATGGAAAAGGGAGCCTGGCTTTTCTACAATGACCTCGCCCAGGAATACAAGGACAAGGAACTCGGCGACATGATCAAGGATCTTGCCGGCATGGAAGAAGTTCATGCCCGCGCCGTCTTCACCTACTGGAAGAAAAACAGCCCGACTCCCATCACCGACGGCTTCGAGGAAACGTTCGAACGCCTGGACGGACGGATCATGGAGGGCGGCAAGCCCATCTCGGCCTGGATGGCCCGTCTGGGCACGGATCCCGAGGACCGCATGCTGCGGCTTCTGGAACTGGCCTGCGAAATCGAGTACTACGCCTACGATCTCTACCGGGGCCTGGCCAAGCGTGACCGCGACAGCGAAGCGGTCCGGACCTACCTCATGCTCGCCGAGCAGGAAAAAGCCCACGTCCGCGTCGTCACCAAGGCTCTGGACCGGTTCTTTGGTGATTGAGGTCTTCCTGAGGCAGACGCCGGACTACGCCCATGCCGCAAGCATGATCCCGGACCTGCTCGACAACGTGCTTCCGGACATCGCCGGTTCCCGACTGCTCATCAAGCCCAACTTCGTGGCGCAACGCGGGACGCACCCGTGCTACACCCATCCCGTCGTCATCGCCGCCGCTGCAAGGCACTGCATTGAGCGCGGAGCGCGCGTCACCATCGGGGACTCGCCCGCCTTCGGAACGGCCCAGGCCATCGCCCAGGGCATCGGGCTGAACGAACTGTTGCGGCCCCTTGGCCTTGAAGTCGTCACCCTCGACCGCGGGGTTTGCGTCAAGAGCGGACCCGTGCGGGTCCAGGTCTCGTCCGTGGCGCTAAACGCCGACCTGATCCTGAATCTCCCCAAATTCAAGGCCCATTCGCAGATGCGCTTCAGCGGCGCGGTCAAAAACCTGTTCGGATGCGTGACCGGCGTGCGCAAGGCCTGGCTGCATGCCCTGCACGGCGACAAGAAGGACCGTTTCGTGGCCATGATCTGCGGACTCATGCACGTCCTGCCGCCCACGTTCAGCCTCATGGACGGAGTGCAGGCCATGCATCGCACCGGGCCCATCTCAGGCGAGGCCTATCCGCTCGGCTTCCTCGGAGCGAGCGCCAGTCCCGTGGCCATGGACACGGCGGCGGGCATGGTCCTTGGCGCGCAGCCCGAATCTTTTCCCATCTGGGCCCATTGCCTGCGCGAAAGGCTGCCCGGCGCGGACACGGCAGCCCTGGACTTTCCCAGGGACAAACCCGATGACTTCGACGCTGCGGATTTCATCCTCCCGGCGTCGCTCAAGCCGGAATCTTTCCGGCCGGACATTCTCTTTTGCAGCCTGGTCAAACGCGCGTGGCTGTCCCGCTGCAAAAGCTGACCAGGCCGACACGGTTCATTTCAATAAAGGACACAACACCGGATATCTCAAATGCTCATGCAACGCTGGAAATGGATCATCACCGGAGGGGTGCAGGGTGTGGGCTTTAGGCCCTTCGTCTACAAGGCGGCCCTGCACGCCAAGGTCACGGGGCAGGTCCTGAACACGCCCGAGGGAGTGCTCATCGAGGTCCAGGGCGCGCCGGACCGCCTTGAGGCCTTTGAAGACACCTTCTCCGCCACCATCCCGCCCCTGGCCCGCATCGTGACCTGGGACCGGGAAGTGATCACGCCGCTGCCCGGCGAAGACGCCTTCCAAATCCTCAAAAGCACGGGCGGACACGGGCACCAGGTGCTCATCAGCCCCGACGTGGCCACCTGTGACGACTGCATCGCGGACATGCGCGACCCGGCCAACCGCAGATACCGCTACGCGTTCACCAACTGCACCAACTGTGGGCCGCGCTACACCATCACCCGCTCTATCCCCTACGACCGCGCCTACACCTCCATGAGCTGCTTTCCGCTCTGCTCGGACTGTCTGGAGGAATACGAGAACCCGCTGGACCGGCGCTTCCACGCCCAGCCCAACGCCTGCCCCGAATGCGGCCCGAAACTGTGGCTGACGGACAGGCCGGGCCGGACACTGTGCGAAAACGACGAAGCCGTGCGCCGCACCGCCGCCCTGTTGCTTGAGGGCAGACTGGTGGCCATGAAGGGCCTTGGCGGCTTTCATCTCGTCTGCGACGCCCGCAACCAGGATGCGGTGCAGGAACTCAGAACCCGCAAGAACCGCAAGGACAAACCCCTGGCGATCATGGTCGCGGACCTCGATGCGGCCCTGGCCTTCTGCGTCCTGTCCGAGGCGGAACAGAAGCTCCTGACCGGCAGGCAGAGGCCCATCGTCCTGGCCCGGGCCCGCAAGGACTCGGGGCTCGCGCCCGGACTGTCCCCGGACACCGCATTTCTGGGCGTCATGCTGCCCTACACGCCCTTGCACCATGTGCTCTTCGACGAACTGGGACGCTCCGAAAATCTCCCGGCGGCCATGGTCATGACCTCCGGCAACCTGAGCTCCGATCCCATCTGTCTCGGCAACCGCGAGGCCCTGCGCCGCCTTTCCGGCATCGCCGACAATTTCCTGCTGCACGACCGCGACATCCTGATCCGCTGCGACGATTCGGTGCTGCGGGTGGTGGACGAAAAGCCCCAGTTCATCCGCAGGGCGCGCGGCTACACCCCAACCCCCATCGATCTGGCCAAGGACGGCCCGACGGTGCTTGGCGTCGGCCCCCTGCTCAAGAACACCCTCTGTCTGACCAAGGGCCGCCAGGCCTTTGTTTCCCAGCATATCGGCGATCTGGACCACCTCGAAGCCTACGGCTTTTTCCGGGAGATCCGCGCCCATTTGCAAGACATCCTGCAAGTCGAACCGCAGGCCGTGGTCCACGACCTGCACCCGGATTTTTTGAGCACCGGCTTTGCCCGGGAGTCCGGACTGCCCTGCCTGCCCCTGCAGCATCATTTTGCGCACATCCACGCGGTCCTGGCCGAAAACCGGCACATAGGGGCGGCCATCGGACTGGCCCTGGACGGAGTCGGGCTTGGCGACGACGGAACCATGTGGGGCGGCGAGGCCCTGCTGGTCGATACGGCGAAACTCGAACATAGGCGTCTGGCGCGCTTTTCCCGGGTCATGCTGCCCGGCGGGGATGTGGCCACGCGCGAACCCTGGCGACTGGCGCGGGCCCACCTGCATGCCCTGGGCATCCGGGCCCCGGGCGAAAAGCCTTGGCCCTGGCTTCAGGAATACGCCGCCGCCGACAAGGTCGTCGCCCAAGTGCTGGAGCGCCGCATCAATTCGCCGCTCTCCTCCAGTTGCGGAAGACTTTTCGATGCAGTATCGGCCATGCTCGGCCTTTGCGAACGCATCTCCTATGAGGGACAGGCGGCAATCAGGCTTGAAGCGATACAGGACAAAGAGGAAAAAGGTGTTTATTCGTGTCCCGTAATCGAATATGACGGGATCGTGAAACTTGATACCCTGGAACTTTTTGCGCAGGTTCATGCCGAGTGGCGCGACGGTGAACACCCGGCAACAATAAGCAGGCGCTTTCATCTTGGTCTCATTGATGGATTGTGCAGGCTTTACCTCCATCTGGCCGAAAGGTGCTCCTGCACCACCGTGGCCCTGAGCGGCGGGGTCATGCAGAATCTGACCCTGGCCACCGAGCTTCCCAGGGCCCTGGCCGCGCAGGGAGCAACCGTCCTGACCCACCGTGAACTGCCGCCCAACGACGCCTGCATCTCTCTTGGCCAGGCAGCCTACGGACAACTGGTCCTGCAACCCTAACAGGAGCGCATCCCGTGGAAATACTCGCCCGCATGAAAACAATACTGAGCATCCTGTGGAAGGTCCTGAGCACCACAAGAGTCGTCATCGCCAACATATTCTTCCTGGTGATGGTCATCATCCTCCTCGGAGTATTTTTCACCGATACGGAAGAATCGTTGCGCCAGAACTCGGTCCTTCTGGTCAACCCGGCCGGAACCCTGGTCGAACAGCGCAGCGCGCCGGAAGCGGCCGAGGCCCTGCTCAAGAAAATGGGCCGGGAAACGGCCAGGGCCGACGAGACCAAAACCCAGGACGTCATCGACGCCATCCGCAAGGCCGCCACAGATCCCAAAATCCTGGCCCTGGTCATCGACTCCCGGGACCTTCAGGGCTGCGACACGACCAAAATCCTCGACATCGGCAAGGCCATCCTCGACTTCAAGGAGACGGGAAAACCCGTGCTCGCGCACTCCATGGTCTATACCCAGGGCCAATACCTGCTGTCGTCCTATGCCGACACGATCTCCGTCAATCCGCTGGGCGGAGTGCTGATCACCGGATTCGGCATGTACCAGACCTATTTCAAGGGCCTTCTGGACAAGACCCGCATCAATTTTCACGTCTTCCGCGTTGGCGACTACAAGACCGCCGTGGAACCCTTCGTGCGCGAATCCATGTCCGAAGAAGCCCGGGAGGCCGGGCGGGAATGGCTGAACGGTCTCTGGCAGGCCTATCTGGACGAGGCGTCCAAGAACCGTGGCGTCTCCCCTTCCGACATCGTCTCCTACGTGGAGAACATCGACACCAGACTTGCCGCGACGGGTGGCGATGCCGCGCGCCTAGCCGTGAATGCGCAACTGGTCGACGAAATCAAGACCTCCACCCAGTTCGACCAGCTTCTGGCCGGTAAGACCGGAAAGAGAATCGAAGACCTGCACCGGGTCGGTTTTCAGGACTACCTTGCCATGTCGCCCTCCGCCGAACCCTCCGGCAAGGAAGTAATCGGCATCATCAGGGCCCGGGGAGCCATCCTGCCCGGCAAGCAACCGGAAAACAGGACCGGCAGCGAGTCCATCGCCGAACTTTTCCAGAAAGCACGACAGGATCCCACCATTCTGGCCGTGGTCCTGCGTCTGGACAGCCCCGGCGGGAGCGCCGCCGCCTCCGAGGAAATCCACCACGAGATCGCCCGCACCCAGGAAGCCGGCAAGCCCGTCGTGGTGTCCATGGGCAGCGTGGCCGCCTCGGGAGCGTACTGGATCGCATCCGGCGCCAACCGCATTGTGGCCGCTCCGACCACCCTGACCGGCTCCATAGGCATTTTCGCGGCCTTCCCCACTTTCGAAGACACGGCCATGAACCTTGGCATCACCACCGACGGCATCGGCACCACCGGCCTTGCCGATCTGGGCAATCCCCTGCGGCCTCTGTCCGCCCAAAGCGAACGGGCCATCGGGCAGTTGCTGCGTTTCGGCTACGACCTCTTCATAAACCGTGTGGCCAGCGGCCGCAGACTGCCCGCAGCCGAAGTCGAGAGTTCGGCCCAGGGACGGGTCTTCCTGGGCCGCGAAGCTCACGGCCGCAAGCTGATCGACCAGCTCGGCAACCTGGACGACGCCCTGAGGACCGCCGCCAGCCTGGCCGGACTGACCGTGGTGAACAGCAAGGAACTGCGCCGGGAGCCCTCTCCCCACGAAAAGATCCTGCAGGCCTTCTTCTCGTCGGCCCAGGTCCTCTTCACGCAACAGTCCCCGGCCGTGTCCAGACTGCTGAACATGGTCGAGACCCAGGCCCAGGTTCTGGAAAGCTTCGCCGATCCGAACCACATCTATGCCCGCAGCATGGAGTGCGAAGGGTCTCTCTTCTGAGTCAATTCCCCGCCCGGCGCCGATCGCCGGGCGGCCCTTGTCTTTTTGCGCCTTGCCAACCCCTCGCCTTGTGTTTAAAAATACAGGTTTGCCTAACCGCGAACCCGCTTTTCGCGTCCCGTCCAAAAACCGCAGCGGCCGCCCGCCGGCCTTATATATGGAACCGACATGCCTCAAAAAGGACCACATATCTCCCTTGCGCCCGAACGTCTGGTCAAACGCGTTCTTGGCCTCCCGCTCGAAGAATTCCAGACCTGGCCCGAATACCTGCAACAGCTGGCGCTGGATCTGGCCGAAGAACTGTTCATCATCCGCTACAATCCCTTCATCCCGGCCAAGGATGTTCGCCAGAGCGTAAACGCCCGGTTGCAGGCCGAACGCGCGGCCCTGTCCCCGGAGTACTACCGCGAGCTGTCCGGTTGCCTGGACCGTTTCTGGCAGAGCTATGAAGCCGACCAGAAATTCAAGGCCACGCTGACCTCGCGCCTGTCCTCGATCATGAACAAGGAGCAGATCGTCTCGACCTCGAACAATCTGATCGAGTGCTCCACCGACGCCACCGACCTGCGCATGGAATTGCCCGCCCTGGTCGTCTTTCCGGAAAACACCACCCAGATTCAGGGCATCATCCGTCTCGCCAACGAGATGGGCTTTCCCATCGTGCCCCGTGGCGGAGGGTCCGGCCTGACCGGCGGAGCCGTGCCCGCCAAGCCGCGCAGCGTGATTTTAAGCCTGAGCCGCTTCAAGGATATTCTCGACATCGACGTGCAGGCCCGGACCATCACCGTGCAGTCCGGAGTCATCACCCTGACCGCCATCCAGGCGGCGGCCGCCAAGGGGCTGCTCCTGACCGTGGACCCGGCCTCCAAGGCGGCCTCATCCATCGGCGGCAACGTCTCGGAGAACGCCGGAGGTCCCTTCGCCTTCGAATACGGCACCACCCTCGACAACCTGCTGTCGTACAAGATGGTCCTGCCCACGGGAGACGTGATCCAGATCACCCGCAAGGACCATCCCCGGCACAAGATCATGCCCGAAGACACGGCAGTGTTCGAGATCACGGACGAATTCGGCAACAGCCGCGAGACCATCACCCTGCAGGGCGACGAGATCCGAGGCACGGCGCTGGGCAAGGACGTGACCAACAAATTTCTGGGCGGCCTGCCCGGAGTGCAGAAGGAGGGCGTTGACGGCATCATCACCGAGGCCACCTTCACCCTGTACCCCATCCTGCCCCACTCGCGAGTCATGTGCCTGGAATTCTACGGAAATTCCATGCGCAACGCCATGTACGTCATCAAAGACATCGTGGCCCTGCGCGACGAGATCCGCACCCAGGGTGATCTGGTCAAGCTCTCGGCGTTGGAGGAGTTCGGGATCAAGTATGTTCAGGCCATCGAATATTCCAAGAAATCCCAGAAGTTCGACGGCATCCCCATCTCGGTTCTCATCGTGCAGCTCGACTCCATGGATGAAACTGCGGTCTTCGAGGCGGTGCGCCGCATCACCCAGATCTGCGAACGCTACGACAACGTGGACAGCTTCGTCGCGGCCGACGCCCACGAAGCGGAGATTTTCTGGCACGACCGTCATCAGCTCTCGGCCATTTCCAAGCGTACCAGCGGATTCAAGCTCAACGAGGATATCGTCATCCCCCTTGAGGTCATCCCGGATTTCGCAGATTTTCTGGAGGAGCAGAACCTCCATTACCTGGCCATCGCCTACCGCGACGCCCTGCACCAGGTGCAACTGCTGCCCGGCATCGAGGTCGATGACGAGTTCATCCGCATGGAGATGGACGTGGCCTCGTCCATCATCAAGGGCAAGACCACCAAGGAGAATCTGCCCGAGCAGGAACTGGAACTTCAGACCTCCTTCTTCTTCCAGCATCTGAAATCCAAGTACCCCAAGTTGCACGAAGAACTGACCAAGATCTTCGACAACATGCTGGCCACCCGCGTGGTCATCGCCAATCACATGCACGCGGGCGACGGCAACTGCCACGTCAACCTGCCGGTCAACTCCAACGATCCGCGCATGCTCGGGCTGGCCGAAGAGGCGGTGGAAAAGATTTTCCACAAGGTGCTTGAATTCAAGGGCCAGGTCTCAGGCGAGCACGGCATCGGCATCACCAAGATCGGCTTTCTGGCCGAGGAAAAAATCGCGGCGCTTCGTACCTACAAAAAAAAGGTCGATCCCAACAACATCTTCAACCCCGGCAAGCTGACCCAGCGCGACCTGGTGGTCGTGCCCTACACCTTCTCCTTCAACCGGCTGATAAAGGACATCAACAAGACCGCGCTGCCGGGCAAGGAAAGCCTGATCAACCTGCTCCTGAACGTCCAGACCTGCACCCGCTGCGGCAAGTGCAAGCAGGTCTGCCCCATGTACCTGCCCCAGAAGGGACTGCTTTTTCATCCGCGCAACAAGAACATCACCCTGGGCGCGCTGGTGGAGGCCATCTACTACTCGCAGTTGCAGAACGGCGAGCCCCAGACGCGCCTTCTGGGCGAACTGCGCAAGATCCTTGAGCATTGCACGGCCTGCGGCAAATGCTACGCCATCTGTCCGGTCAAGATCCGCACCCAGGACGTGACCCTGCAGATGCGCGCCTATCTTGAGGAAAAAGGCGCGGGCGGACACCCGTTCAAGAACCGGGTCCTGAACCTTTTAAGCCAGGACCCGCAGACCACCCTGCCCAAGATGGCCAAGATCGCAGGCATCGGTCAGGAGATGGGCAACCGCGCAGTAAACCTGTTGCCCGCCAAATGGAGGGAGCGCCTGGACAGCCCGCTGCTGCGCGGCAAGGGGCCAAGCACCCAGTTCCGGAATCTCAAGGAAGGCCTCGGCCTGGCCAGGGGCAACATCATCACCGCCGAGAACCTCGGCAGCAAGCGCGCGGTGATCTATTTTCCGGGCTGCGGCGCGGGGCTCTTCTACCGCTCCATCGGCATGGCCTCGGTGCGCCTGCTGCTGGACGCGGGCGTGAGCGTGATCCTGCCCCCGGACCACCTGTGCTGCGGCTATCCGCTCCTGGCTTCCGGCTGCAAGGATCAGTTCGAGCGCATCGGCATGGAAAATCAGAAGGTCATGGAAGGTCTGATCCGCCAGGCCGAGGCGGCTGGATTCGTCATCAAGGCTGTGCTGACCTCGTGCGGCACCTGCCGTGAAGGCATCCGCAACTACCGGCTCAAATCCCTGGAGACGAGGCAGGTGGAATTTCAGGACGTGGTCCAGTTCATCATCCAGCAGGGCAAGGGCAAATTCGGGCAGGGACCCGAGCAGCTGCTCTACCATGCGGCCTGTCATCACGAATGGACGGGAGTTCCCCCCCTCAAGGCCGGGGAAATCTACGCGTCGGAACTGGGCAAGATGGTCGACTCCAAGGTCGCCATTTCGCCCCACTGCTGCGGCGAATCAGGCCTGGGCGCGCTGACCTCGCCCAAGATCTACAACCGTCTGCGCTTGCGCAAGAAGGAGCAGCTCACCGCCGACCTCACGGGCTACCCGGTCGACAGCCCGGTTGTCGTCGGCTGCCCGTCCTGCAAGATCGGCATCAGCCGCACCTTGCTTGAGATGGGCGTCAAGCGCGACGTCATGCACACGCTCGAATTCCTGGCCCGGCTCAGGCACGGCGACACCTGGCGCAAGGACTTCCACAAGCTGTTGGCCAAATCCTCCGTGCTAAACGAAGTGCAGACACTGACGCGGATTCCATGAAGATACTCGGCATCGATTACGGCCAAAAGAGAATCGGACTGGCCATGGCCCGGCACGGCATGGCCTTTCCGTTCAAAACCTTGGAAAAAGGCACCCGCGACAAGCTCTTCGCCGACCTCATGGGCATCATCGAGAGTGAAGGCGTGGAGGCCATCGTGCTTGGCCTGCCCCTTGACATGAACGGGGAGGAGACCCTCACCACCCGGCAGGTCCTGAACTTTCGCGACAGCCTGGCCAGACGAACAAAGATTCCCATCCATCTGGTCAACGAGGCCCTGACCTCCTTCGATGCCCGGCAGCGTCTGCGGGAAGCCGGCGTGCCGGAACGAAGGCACAAGGAAATGCTCGATCAGATGGCCGCGGTCTGCATTCTGGAAACGTATCTGGGGAATTCATGAAACTTTGGCTGAAGCTCTTTCTGGCAGGAATCACGCTCATGCTGCTCGCGGCCGGGGCCACGCTCTTCGCGGCCCGGCAGTTCATCGAGACCCCTCTCGACATGGCCGCCAGCGGCACGGTGATTTTCAATGTGGATCCGGGCGAAAACCTGTTCACAGTGTCCGCTCGGCTGGAAAGGGAAGGACTGGTTCGCTGGGGCGAGGCTTTCCGGACCTACGGCCGCTTCCGCAAAGCCATCCTGCAGGCCGGAGAGTTCGAACTCTCCGCGAGCATGTCGCCACGGCAGATACTTGAAGTCCTGGCCTCGGGAAGACCCATCCTCTACCGTCTGCACTTCCCCGAGGGGCTGACCATGCGCGAAGTGGCCCAAGCCGTGAACGCCACCGGGCTGACCACCGCAGAAAAATTCCTTGCGGCCTGCCGTGACCGGGACTTTCTTGTTTCCCAGGGAATAAACGCCACCGACGCCGAAGGCTATCTCTTCCCCGAAACCTATTTTTTCCCACGCATCCCGGACAAGAATCCCTACCCCATCCTGAAAGCCCTGCTGGGCCACTTCAAGGACACCGTCGCGGACCTGCCGCAGGCGCGAGACCCCGAAGAGCTGCACCGCATGGTCATCCTGGCCTCGCTGGTGGAGAAGGAGACGGCAGTGCCCTCCGAGCGTGGCACCGTGGCCGGAGTCTATGCCAACCGCATGCGTGTCGGCATGCTCCTGCAATGCGACCCGACCATCATCTACGGCCTGGGCGAAAATTTCGACGGCAATCTGCGCCGCTCCCATCTGCAGGACCCCAAGAACCCCTACAACACCTACGTTCACCCGGGGCTCCCCCCCGGTCCCATCTGCTCCCCCGGCGCGGCGGCGCTAGAAGCCGCTTCCAACCCGGAAAAACACGACCTGTTCTACTTCGTGGCCAAAAAGGACGGGTCCCACCACTTCAGCCGGTCCCTGCGCGAGCACACCAACGCGGTCATCAAGTACCAGCGCCGAGGCAAGCCGTTCCCGGACAGGTCGGACGAAAAAGGCAATTGACACCGCGACCACGGGGCATTTTCAGCACATAAGAGCATCGCGCTGTTCGTCGGACTCGGAATTGAACAGCGCGACCTGCCTGAAGCCCGGAGCGAACTCGCCGAAGACACTCACCAAGTCGGGATCAAAATGCGTCCCCGCACCATCGATGATTATCTCCATCGCCCTGGTGTGGGTAAAGGGCGCCTTGTAGACCCTGCGGCTGATGAGCGCATCGTAGACATCGGCCAGGGCCATGATCCTGCCCGAAAGGGGAATGTCGGTCCCGGCAAGCCCCCTGGGATAGCCGGTTCCGTCCCATTTTTCGTGATGCGTGTACACGATGTCCTCGGCGATCTTCAAAAAGGGCATCGAGCCGAGCTTCTTCTGCACGGAGAGGATGGCGTTGCGTCCGTAATCGGTGTGGCGCTGCATTTCCCGGAATTCGTCGGCGCTCAGCGGACCGGGCTTCAGAAGAATCTGATCCGGCACTCCCACCTTGCCAATATCGTGCAGGGGCGAGGAGAGGGCCAGGATTTCGATGTAGTCGCGGCTCAGCAATCCGGCGTATTCGGGCAAACTCCGCAATTCCTCGGCCAGCAAGGTCACGTAACCCTTCACGCGATGAATGTGCTGCCCGGTTTCGGGATCGCGATACTCGGCCAGCGCGGCCATGCTCTCGATGGTGGCCTGCTGGGTCAGGATGAGCTCCCGGGTCCGCTCCCTGACCTTCTCCTCCAAAATTTCGTTGTGCCGCCGCAGATCCTTGTGCGCCTGCGCAAGCGACAGATGCGTCCGCACCCTGACCCTGAGTTCCTCGACTTCAAAGGGCTTGCTGACGTAGTCCACTGCTCCGAGCTGGAATCCCCGGGACTTGGTGTGCAGGTCCGAGAGCGCCGAAATCATGATGACCGGCACCGCCCTGGTCTCGGGGCGGCTCTTGAGCTTGGCCAGGACCTCATAGCCGTTCATGCCCGGCATCATGATGTCGAGCAGAATCAGATCAGGGGGAGACGCCTGAACCATCTTCAGGGCCGTGACCCCGTCAAGCGCCACGGCAAGCTCGTAGTCGGCCCCAAGAGAGTTGACCAGTATGTCCAGATTCAGCTTGGTGTCGTCGACCGCCAGCACCCTGCAATGCGAAAGCTCCATCATCGTCCCCTGTGCATCCTTTCCAGCATGTTTTCCACAAGCGCCAACGCCGGCGCGTAATTGTACTGATCCATGAGGGCGCAAACCCGGGCCACGTCCCCCTGAAAATTCCTGGACGGGATCGCGTTACAGAGCTTGTCCGCCACGGCCTGACAGTTCATGGGCGTGCGCGAGCGCAAGCCGGGCAACAGCTCCTCCAGCAACACGGCCAGATCCCGGTCATCCAGAACGGGCAACTGCTGATCTCTCGCCGTAAAATCCCCGATCCGGCCTATTTCGCTCAACATGGCGTCAAAGCTGACGCGCATTTGAACGTACAGGGCATCAAGCTCATGCAGGTTCCCGGCATCCAGGGCGCGCTCAAGATCGGCGGCCGCCGTCACGACCCTGGTGGCGCCAAGATTGCCGCACATCCCGAGCATTGTGTGCACATACATTCTGGCTTCCTTGAACGCTCCGCCCTCAATCTGGGCGCGCAGCACGGACATGGCCTGTGAATACTCCCGGCGCACCTGCAAAAGAGTCTTGAAATACGCATCCTTGTCGCCCAGAAAACGCCTCACGCCTCCGCACGTGTCGATGTCCCGCAAGGCCGGAACGTCCTGACCTTCCTGCATCTGGACCGGCAAGGCCACGCGGCAGGCCCTGGGTTGCAGCCAACGGTTCAGCACGCGATACACCTCGTCTGGATCGATGGGCTTGAAGACATGATCGTCCATGCCCCCCTCCCTGATCCGCTGCTGCTCCTCGGGGAGGACATGAGCCGTCATGGCCACGATGGGCAGGCCGACCAGACGCGCGATGGACTTTATCCGCCGCGCCGCCTCGAAGCCGTCCATGAGGGGCATCTGGATATCCATGAATATCAGGTCGAACTCGCCCTCCTCGGCCATCTTCAGGGCTTCCCGGCCGTTCGACGCCAGGACCACGGTCAGCCCGGCCTGTTCCAGAATGCCCTTGGCCACCTGCTGATTGAGCTCGTTATCCTCGGCCAGCAGGATGCGCCCGCCGTCATACAGGGCCCGGCTCTCGCCGGCGAGACTGACGGGACAATAATGGCCGAGCTGCAAATCGACGCCCAGGGCCTCGGACACCCCGTTGGCCAGGGATGTGCGGCTCACGGGCTTGGTCACCACGGCCGCGAACCCGTGTTCCGGGGCGCTCTTGATCAACGTACCCTGGCCGAAGGGACACAGCAGGATCGCCCGTGGAGCCGGATCAAGGCCGGGAAGACGGGCCATGCGCTCGAAAAAATCAAAGCCGCTCATATCCGGCAACTTCCAGTCCACCAGCACGAGCCAGGGCGCGCCGTCTCGGTCGTTTTCGAGCACGTCGAGCCCCAGAGCCGCCGAAGCCACCCCCACGGCATCCAGGCCCATGCCGCGCAGAGCATCAAGAATGACCTGACGGGATGAATCCAGGTCATCGATGACCAGCATGCGCCATTGGCGGGCCTCCTCCAAAATTTCGGAAAAATCGCCGGTGGACGGAGCCGTGGACGGAGCCGTGGACGAGAGGAGAAAGTCAGCCGTGAAAGCGAACGTGCTTCCTTTTGCAGGCTGGCTGCTCACGCTCAATTCCCCGCCCATGAGCGCAACGAGATGCTTGCAGATGGACAGCCCAAGCCCGCTGCCCCCGTAGCGTCTGGTGGTCGAGGCGTCTCCCTGGGAGAACGGGCTGAAGAGGGATTTGATCTGTTCCGAAGTCATGCCGATGCCGGTGTCCATCACCTCGAAGCCAAGCCGCGCGGACTGGCCCGGGGTAGTGTCCTCCAGGGATACGCTGACCCGGATCTCACCCTCGTGCGTGAATTTGGCGGCATTGCCCGCCAGGTTGATCAGGATCTGACCCAGGCGCAAGGGATCTCCGATGAGCACACGCGGCAGATTGCCGTCGACCATGATCACAAACTCCGGGCCCTCCTGGACGCGCACGCCCACAACTGCGGCCAGATTATCCAGAACCTCCGCCAGATCGAACTCGACATTCTCCAGGGCAATCTTGCCCGCCTCGACCCGGGAAAAATCAAGGATGTCGTTCAAAATGCCCAGCAGGGCCTTGGCCGAGCGCTCGACTTTTGTCAGATAATCGCGCTGGCGGATGGAGAGGTCGGTGCCAAGCGCCAGGTGGACCATGCCGAGAATGGCGTTCATGGGCGTGCGGATTTCATGACTCATGATGGCCAGGAAACTGCTCTTGGCCTGGTTGGCGACATCCGCCTCGCTGGCCAGCTTCTCAGCGCGGGCAATGGTTTGCTCAAGCTGCCGGTTGAGCATCCACATGGACTCCTCGGCCGCCTTCCTGCCCCGGATATCCACCAGGCACTCAAGCAGCTTGTCCGTTCCGCCGACACTGATCCTGGTCACGGTCTTGAGCACCGGAATGGCTGTGCCGTCCGAGCGGATCATCATCCGGTCGGAATTGTCCATGTTCCGGCCCAGGTCCACTATGGGGCAACAGCTCTCGCTGGCCGGACACAGGAAACGGTGACAGCGCTTCCCGACGATCTCCGGTTCGGACGCGCCAAAAAGCAGGGCCGCAGCCGGGTTGACCTTCTCGATGATCCTGGTCTTCGCATCGATGATGATGAGCCCCACTGGAAGATGCTCCATCAGGCTGCGCTGCAGAAATTCGCTCTCCTGCAATGCCATTTCCGTGCGCTTGCGCTCGGTGATGTCGTGAAAGGCCGTCACCGTGCTGGCGAAAACCCCCTTGCTGAAAATTGGGCGGCTGGCCACTTCCACCTGCAGAAGTTTTCCGTCCTTGCCCAGAAAGCACTCCTCCGCATCGAACGACTCACCACGGCTGAGCGCCCTCAGAAACAGGCACTCGGCCTGCGCCAGGTACGTGTTGCCCTCGTGGCAATGAAAGATATCGTGACCGACCTGTCCCAGCAGTTCCTCTTCGGAATATCCGAGAATCTGGCACCCGGCCGGATTGATCCGGGTAATGACGCCCTCGGGATTGGTGACGTACACGCCTTCGGCCAATGCGTCGTTCATTGCACGCAGATTGCCGCGCTCTGCTTCAAGGGCCAGACTTCGTTCACGCAGCCTGGAAATCAGCACGAAAAGCAGGGCCAGAATCCCGGCCACAAGAAACATGGAGGCATGAAACTCCCGCCTGTATTCGGCCACGGTCCGATCACGCGAATAGCTGACCAGATAGCCGGTGGTGCGTTCCAGGATATCCTTCAGTGGCAACAGAATCACGTCGAAATCATGTCCATCGACATTGACGCTGGTGGCGAAAGGCAGGCCCTTCTCCATGGCGGCATCCAGGCCCGGATCACCGGCGAGCGCCTTGTTGATGCTCAGGGCCTGCGGCGACAGGGGTGGAGGGCTGGTCGGCAGAAACGCATTGGCGTCCTCCACCAGAAAATCGGGATTCAGGGTCGATGGGCTGTAGAGCCATTTTTGTTCAGAAAAAAGCATCGAGTTGTTCAGTTCGCCGGATAGAATGAACGAACTTTCGCGGCTGGGATCGATGCCCGCCAGCGCGTCGCGCAGAGCCTTGGTGGTGATGAGCGTCTCCACGCTGCCCAGATGCCTGTCCCCATCGCCCAAGGGAAATATGTAGCGAAATCCCGTGGCCGTGTGACCAATTTCAAAGCCCTGCGCGGGTTTTTTGGATTCGCTTGCGTACTTCACCAGCGGACGCGTCCCTAAAAGCTGGTCTCCGTAATGCTCGGACATGTTGAAACGCAGGAAACTCGTGCCATCGGCCAGATGAAAATGCAGTTGGCGCAGATTTTGACGCTGCATGGCCTTAAAAAGCGGAAAGAGCTTTCTGTAGAGACGTCCACGCGCCAGCGCCTTCTCGTTCTCCTGCGCCCCGGAGGCTTCGCGCATGAGTTCGAGCACTTCCCCGGTATTCAGGGACGTGTCGTAAAATCCTTCCATGGCCAGACGGTACATCTGCACGCTGGCCTTGAAAGCCGTCTCAAGGACGCTCTTCTTCTCGGAGAAATGAGCCCGCTCCTTCTGGACGAAGTCCGTGTACAGAAAAAAACAGGCGCCAAGACCAATGACAAGGGTGAGCACCACCAATAAGTGGCGCTCGTTGATGGACTCACGGACGGACTCACGGATGGTAGCCATCTAGAAATTTCCGGTTTCCGGAATGAGGGTGTCGCCGAGCAGCTCGCGAACCGGAGCATAATCGTCGTCCCGGGCAGGCACCGCCCCATGGCGGATGTTCGCGCCCCAGGTTTCAAGCAGCGCCTTGTCCCTTCCGGCCGGATCAAGGTGGGTCAGGGCATCGCGGATGGCTCCTTGCTCCTCGGCGCTCAGGGTCGCGCCGTTGCCGATGAGGCCGAAGGAAGGAAGCGGAGACGTGCGGGCCAACACGATCAGCCCAAGATGTCCGTATTTCTCGGCGATGGCGGTCTTGAGCCCGCCGATATCGTACTCGCCCCGCACTACGGCCATGGCCACCTCGTCGTGCTTGCTAACATAACGGTACAAATTGCCGGCCAGGCTGGACCCCTGCTTGCGCAGCAAGCCATTGGTGGACAGAAATCCGCAGGTGGACAAAGGCTGGGTCAGGGCTACCTTGCGCTTCTCCATGTTGACCAGGGTGAAATCGGCGTCGGCGAGGGCGACAATGGAGCACGTGTATAGAGGCCTCCCCGAAGCTTCGTTGAAATGGACCAGCGGCACGGCGTGCTCGTCGATGCTGCGGAGCGACACGTAGGGCAGCGGCCCGAGGTAGGCCAGATCGACCTTGCCCTGCCTGAATTTTTCCAGAATCTGAGCGTAATTGTCCGAATAATCGAACTGGACTTCATACCCCAGCGTCTGCTTCAGGTAGAACGCCAGGGGCATGAACTGCTTGAGCACCGTCTCCCGGCTTTCCATGGGCAGAGGGGCGAAAACGATGGTCCGGGCCTGGAGCGGGCACGGAAGCAGCAAAAAAATCATCCAGAAAAATATCGATCGCATGCGAAGTCTCCACGGACAAGTTCAAACGCTGACGAAGTGAAACTGTGGTACGTTAGCCGCGATGCCTACGGAAATCCAGCCCGTGGGCGGAAAGCGGCGGCATGGCCAGGGCTGTCGATCGAAACCGATTATATATCGCTCAGGGGAATTTTTCGCTTCAGTTATTTTCCATAATCAGCTATGCGTATTGCCGCCTTGTCATCTACGGCCAGGCACGAATCAGATTGTTTTGCCAAATACTTACCAACCAGCACAAGCTCATGTGAAAACCCCGCCGGGATGTTCCCGGCAGGACATCATACCGATTCATCATTCAAGGAGGTTGTTTGTGAAAAAACTGCTCTTTTTCGCACTGGCATTCATTTTTCTTGCTACGTCCGCCCAGGGCAAGACGCTGAAAATGGCCCTCGACGCCGACCCGGAATCCATGGACCCGCATGTCCAGCTCTCCGGCGGCATGCTGCAGTACACCCATCTGTGCTTTGATCCGCTCATCCGCTGGACCAAGGACATGAAGTTCGAACCGCGCCTGGCCACCAAGTGGGAGCGCATCGATGACCTGACCGTGCGTTTTTACCTGCGCGAAGGCGTCAAGTTTCACTCCGGCAACACCTTCACCGCAGCCGACGTGGCCTGGACCATGGACCGCCTGAAGAAGAGCGAAGACTTCAAGGGCCTGTTCACGTCCTTCGCCGAGCCCAAGATCATCGATGACTACACCATCGACATCATCACCACCGAGCCCTATCCGCTGGTGGAAAACATGGCCACCTACATTTTCCCCCTTGATTCCAAATTCTACACCGGCACCGACGAGAAAGGCCTGCCCAAGGATGCCATCGTCAAGACCGAGTACTCGTTTGCCAACCAGAACCAGTCCGGCAGCGGCCCCTTCTACGTAGAATCCCGCGAGCAGGGCGTGAAGATGGTCTACAAGCGCTTCGCCGACTACTGGGACAAGGACAGCAAGGGCAACGTGAACGAGATCATCCTCACCCCCATCAAGGAAAACGCGACCCGCACGGCGGCTCTTCTGTCCGGCGGCGTTGACTTCATCGCCCCTGTTCCTCCCCAGGATTTCAATCGTCTGAGCACCAACAAGGACATCAATCTGGTCAGCATGGCCGGCAGCCGCATCATCACCTTCCAGCTCAACCAGAAGAGAAAGCCCGAATTCGCCAACCTGAAGGTTCGCCAGGCCATCATCGCGGCCATCGACAACGCCGGCATCGTGGCCAAGCTCATGAAAGGCACCGCCACCGCCGCCCAGCAGCAGGGTCCCGAAGGCTTCGACGGCTATGTGGAAGATCTGACTCCCCGCTTCGATCTGGCCAAGGCCAAGCAGCTCATGAAGGAAGCCGGATTCGAGAAGGGCTTCGAGGCGACCATGATCGCCCCCAACAACCGTTACGTGAACGACGAAAAGATCGCCGAGGCCGTGGTTTCCATGCTCTCCAAGATCGGCATCAAGATCAGCCTGAAGACCATGCCCAAGGCCCAGTACTGGGATGAATTCGACGCCCAGGTGGCCGACATCCAGATGGTCGGCTGGCATTCCGACACCGAGGACTCCGCCAACTACTCCGAGTACCTGCTCATGTGCCCCAACAAGGACACCGGCAAGGGCCAGTACAACAGCGGCAACTACTGCAACGCCAAGCTTGACGAACTGGTCAACCAGGCCAACGTCGAGAACGACCGCGTCAAGCGCAGAGCGCTGCTGCAGGAAGTTGAAAAGATCGCCTACGAAGATGCCGCCTACGTGCCCCTGCACTGGCAGAATCTGTCCTGGGCAGCCAAGAAAGGCGTGAACATCGAGCCCGTCGTCAACATCATGGACTTCCCCTACCTTGGCGACCTGGTCGTGGAATAGTCCTGTTTGAAGACTTGATCCATTCGCCAAGACTGTGTACGCGGGGCAGGCTTTTCACGAGGCCTGCCCTTTTTCGAACAAACACCCCCCGTCCGCGCGGCCGCAGGCGCTCCTGACCGTCAGGACGGCAACGGATTCACACATGTTTGCATTCACTGTCCGCCGTATTCTTCAAGCCATTATCGTCATGCTCATCATCAGCTTCATCGGCTTCGCCCTCAAGCAGAGCGTAGGCGACCCGGTGCGCGAGCTGACCGGCATTTCGGTTTCAGCCGCCGAGCGCGACGCCATCCGCGAGAAGCTGGGACTCAACGACCCGTTTCTCATCCAGTACGGACGCTTTTTGAAAGGCGCCATGCAGGGCAACATCGGCCAGTCCTTCTTCTACAAGAAGCCGGCCATGGAAGTCATCCTGAACAAGGCTCCGGCCACCATCGAACTGGTCATGTGCTGCACGTTCCTCATTGTCGTCCTGTCCATACCCATGGGCATCTACAGCGCCATCTATCCCAAAAGGCTGCTCTCAAGGCTGATCATGGGCCTGAGCACCATCGGCGTGTCCGTACCCATTTTTCTCATCGCCATTCTGCTCATCTATGTCTTCGCCATCGAACTGAACTGGTTGCCGTCCTACGGGCGCGGGGAAACCGTGAACGTCTGGGGCTGGGAATCGGGGCTGTTGACCCTCGACGGCCTGAGGCACCTCATCCTGCCGACCACGGCCCTGACCGCCCTGATGCTGCCGCTTTTCGTGCGCCTCATCCGCTCGGAGATGATGGAAGTGCTTGAGACCGAATACGTCAAATTCGCCTGGGCCAAGGGCCTGCCGCGCATGCGCATCTGGTTCGTGCACGCCTTCAAGAACACGCTCCTGCCGGTCATCACCGTGGGCGGCGTGCAGATCGGCACCATGATCGCCTTCACCATTCTGACCGAAACGGTTTTCCAGTGGGGCGGGCTCGGCTTTCTTTTCCTGGAAGCCGTCGAGCGTGCCGACACCTCGCTTCTGGTGGCCTATCTGATTTTTGTCGGCATCATCTTTGTCGTGGTGAACACCGCCGTTGACATCATCTATGGCCTGGTCAATCCCATGGTCCGCATCACAGGAAGGAAATAATGAGACTTTGGAAGCAATTCCGCGGCTCGTACTTTTTGTACAGTTTTCTGCATGACCCCGTGGCCATGAGCAGCTTCGTCGTGCTGACCGTACTGGCCCTGTCCGCCTTCGGCGCGCCGGTCATCGCTCCCCACGACCCCTATGACACCACGACCATCAACATCATGGACTCGGAACTCCCGCCCGTGTGGATGGACGGAGGCGACAAGAGCTTCACCCTGGGCACCGACGCCCAGGGCCGGGACATGCTCAGCACCATGCTCTATGGCATGCGCATCTCGCTGATCATCGGTGTCGGCGCTGTGTTCATGCAGGCAGTCATCGGCATCGTGCTCGGCCTTCTGGCCGGATACAAGGGAGGGAAGATCGACAACTTCCTGATGCGCATGGCCGACGTGCAACTCAGCTTCTCGACCCTCATGGTGGCCATCTTCCTCTCGGCCATCTTCCAGGCCATCTTCGGCGTGGCATCGTTCGAACGCATGGCGGTGCCGTTTCTGGTGCTGGTCATCGGCATCGCCGAGTGGCCGCAGTACGCGCGCACCGTTCGCGCCTCGGTCCTGGCAGAGAAAAAGAAGGAATACGTGGAGGCGGCGCGGGTCATGGGCCTGCCGGCAAACCGCATCATGTGGCGACACATCCTCCCGAACACCATGTCGCCCATCCTGGTCCTGTCCACGGTGCAGGTGGCCCACGCCATCATGAGCGAGGCCGCCCTGTCCTTCCTGGGCCTTGGCATGCCCATCACCAAGCCCTCCCTCGGGTCGCTCATCAATTCGGGCTTCGACTACATCTTCAGCGGTTCGTGGTGGATCACCATGTTCCCCGGATTTCTGCTCGTGCTCCTGATTCTGGTCATCAACCTGCTCGGCGACTGGGTGCAGGACGTGCTCAACCCCAAACTGTACAAAGGATGACCAATGACCCATCTTCTTGAAGTGCAGGATCTGGTGGTCAAATTCGGGCTGCGTTCCGGAGACCTCACGGCCCTGAACGGCATCAATTTCACGCTCAATCCCGGCGAACGCATGGGACTGGTGGGCGAATCGGGCGCGGGCAAATCCGTGGCGGGTTTCTCCATCATCAACCTCATAAGCAAGCCCGGCTTCATCGCCTCCGGCCGCGTCCTCTTTGAAGGCGAGGAGATCAGCTCCTATCCGCTGGAGCAGATGCGCGACATTCGCGGCAACCGCATCAGCATGATCTTCCAGGACCCGATGATGACCCTGAACCCCGTGCTGACCATCGGCACCCAGATGGTCGAGACCATCCAGGCCCACAATCAGGTCAGCACCACCCATGCTCGCGAGATCGCGCTCGAAAAGCTCCAGAAAGTCTACATTTCCTCGCCCGGCAAACGCCTTGGCCAGTATCCGCACGAACTCTCCGGCGGCATGCGCCAGCGCGTGGTCATCGCCATATCGCTCCTGACCAACCCGAGTCTGATCATCGCCGACGAGCCCACCACAGCCCTGGACGTGACCATTCAGGCCGAGGTCATGGCCCTGCTCCTCGAACTGTGCAAGAACGAAAACATGGGGCTCATCCTCATCACCCACGACCTTGGCGTAGTCTCGCAGGTCACGGAGAAGATCGCGGTCATGTATGCCGGACGCATCGTGGAGCAAGGGTCGACCACAAGCATCGTCGGAAGTCCCCGGCACCCTTACACCAAGGGGCTGATCCAGGCGCTGCCCCAGGGCGGAAGCGGGCGCGGCAGACTGCACCAGATTCCGGGCATGATGCCCAACCTGACCAGCATCCCCCCGGGCTGCGCCTTTCATCCACGCTGTGAACACGCCATGGACATCTGTCGGCGCGAGACGCCCGGACTCTTCGGCAATTCGGACAACTCGGGCCTGGTGGCCTGTCATCTTTACGCGCAAACCAGGTAGATCATGACAGCACAAAACAACTCCCTCGTGCGGATCACCAATGTGGTGAAGCACTTCGACATCTCCGGCGGCTTTCTGGACCGGATCAGCTTTTCCGGCGGGATGCCGACCCTGACCACGACCACGGTCAAAGCCCTGAACGACGTCTCCCTCGACATCGTGCAGGGCGAGATTCTCTCCGTGGTCGGCGAATCCGGCTGCGGCAAGTCCACTCTGGGGCGCACGGTTCTGGGCCTTTATCCGCCCACCAGCGGCGAAATCGCATTTCGCGGGCAGCGCATCGACAATCTCTCGCCCAAGGAGATGCTCCCCTACCGTCGCAAGATGCAGATGGTCTTTCAGGACCCCTATGCATCGCTGAACCCGCGCATGACCGTGCGCCAGATTCTCGAGGAACCGACCCATTTCCACTTCCCCGACCTTTCGAATTCACAGGTCCGGGACAAGGTGGCCGAGGTCATGCGCCAGGTGGGCGTGGATCCGGCCTGGGCCGGACGCTTCCCCCATGAATTTTCCGGGGGCCAGCGTCAGCGCATCAGCATCGCTCGCGCACTGATGGTCGACCCGGAATTCATCGTAGCCGATGAACCCATTTCCGCCCTGGACGTATCCATTCAGGCGCAGATCCTGAACCTGATCATGGACTGTCAGGAGCGCTTCGGTCTGACCTATATGTTCATCACCCACGATCTTTCCGTGGTCGAACACATCAGCACCCGCGTGGCCGTCATGTATCTGGGCACGCTCTGCGAACTGGCCAGCAAGGAAAACCTCTACGGCGATCCGCGCCACCCCTATTCCCGCGCGCTGCTCTCGGCCATCCCCAAGCTCGGCGGCAAGGGATTTTCGCACATCCGCCTCAAGGGCGAGGTGCCTACTCCCATCCTGCTGCCCACGGGCTGCGTCTTTCACACCCGCTGCCCGTTCACCAATGAACGCTGCCGCCGTGAAATTCCGCCTCTGCTGCCCCAGCCGGGTGGCAGCCAGGCCGCCTGCCACGCGCTGGAAGAAGGACGGCTCTCGTGAGCACTTTTCCCCGCAAGGTCAGCGAAAGCGAGACCCTGATGACCCACCGCGCCCTGCCGGAAGACGCCAATCCGGCCGGGAACGTGCACGGCGGGGTGATACTCAAGCACCTCGACCTGGCCGGGGCGGTCTGCGCCATGCGCCACGCGCGCATGAGCGTGGTCACGGCCTCCATCGACCGCATGGAGTTCAAGGCCGCCGTAAAGGTGGGAGAGCTCATGCTGCTGCACGCCAGCGTGAACAGGGTCGGGAAGCAGTCCATGGAAATTGGGGTTCGCGTTGTGGTGGAAAATCTCATGACCGGAGAGCAGCGTCACGCGGCCTCGGCCTACCTGACCTTCGTGGCCATGGGCCCGGACAAGAAGCCGGCGCCCGTGCCGGACCTCATCCTTGAGACTCCGACTCACCAGCGCCGCAACCGTGAAGCCATGATGCGCCGCGAATTGCGTCTGGAAGAACGCAAACGTGAACGGCTGGCGCAGGAGTCCGAGCAGGCCTGACCGAAAAACCGGGGCCCCTTTTTCTGACCTTCCGCGTGCCCAACTCCGGCATTTACAGCCCAGCCGCTTCAGTCTAGGGAAAGGCCCGAATTCATCTTCTGGAGCATCCCATGAACGCAATCGTCATTCTCGTGGCGTCCTATATCGCCCTACAGATATTTTCCGATGTCGGCTCCCTGCGCATCGTCATGCTCGGCGGCATGTCCATTGACGCCGGCACCTTCATCTATCCCCTGACCTTCACCCTGCGCGACATGGTCCACAAGACCATGGGCAAGCAGGGCGCGCGGCTCATGATCATCACCGCGGCCGGCTTCAACCTGCTCATGGCCGCCTATTTCTGGATGGTCTCCATCTTGCCGCCGGACATGGGCGTGGGATCGCAGGCGGAGTTCGGGCAGGTGCTGGCCCCCCTGTGGAGGCTTGTTTTCGCGTCCATCATCGCCGAAGTCATCTCCGAACTGACCGATACTGAAATCTACAGCCTGTGGAAGGAAAAGGTCACGGCCCGGCACCAGTGGTCCCGGGTGCTGGTCAGCAACGCGGTCAGCATCCCGCTGGACAGTCTCATCTTCTGCTGGATCGCTTTTGGCGGCCTGTTCGAGGGGGCCGTGGTCTGGTCCATTTTCTTCAGCAACACCCTGATCAAATTCGCCACCACCCTCGTGTCCCTGCCTGCCATATATCTGGTCAAGGAAAAAGAAAGCGAACCGGCAGCCACAAACCACTGCTGACCACATTTTCGCACCAGAAAAGAGCACCAAAGCGCTCCTGAAAGCCGGGTAACCGGCTTTTTTTGGGCCCTTTTCCCTGCGCCGAAAGCAGAGCATAAAAAAACGCCCCGCGATGCGGGGCGTTTTTTTGATTCCTAGTGTCTGAATCCCGGGGAAGAGCTAGAACTTGTAACCAACGGACAGACCGACCATGTGCGCATCGGCGTTGTCGATTTCACCTTCGAGGACGCCATCAGCAAGCCTAGCGTCGATGTCCCGATCCATGATCATAAGATAAGTGTAGTTCACGTCCACAACCCAGCTGTCCCAGTGAAAACCAAGACCACCGTTCAACAAGTGACGGTCATTGGCCGGGACCATGTAGTCGATGGTGTCGTCCTGCACAGGGGACTGGTCATAAACGTATCCGACGCGCAGATCGAGCCAATCCAGAGCGGCATATTCAACGCCAATGTTGAAACGCCATACGTCTTCCCAATTTTTAGGGGCCACGGTTTGATCAACAAGGCCAACACCTGGTTTGAGAACAGTGTCATCGCCGAAATTAATCTTCAGCTCATCATATTTGCTCCACAATGTATAAACGGCGCCAACTTCAACACTAAGCTTCTCCGTGGGATACATTGCGACACCAAAAGCAAAAGAATCAGGCAGTGTTACAGTACCACTTGCTGATGTGTCCTCAAAATAACCTGCAGGTAGTGCGTCAGGAATATCAGAAAAATTTGCGTCTCCCGTAACCTTCATTGTCACCGGGCTGCGATAGGAAAGTCCCAGCTTAGCGTAAGAACAGGGCTGGTAATGCAAGGCCATATTGAAACCATATCCCATGCCATCAGCCTCAAGGTGCGCATCGCCATCCACTGGTGCGCCAAGTGGAAGCTTCTTCTTCTGCGAAAAATTCAGATACATGGCCTCAACACCAAAAGCTGCGGAAAAATTATCCGTAACTTTCACGGCCACGTTGGGATTGATGGAGACGGATTCGATGATGGCTTCGTAGGAATTGTAACGGCCGCCCCAATCTTCATCGAAAACGGAACCCAGGCCAAAGCGGGAGAATGTTCCAAGGCCTATGGAGTAGCGGTCGTTAACCTTCCAGGTGGCGAAAAAATGCGGCGGGATCCAGAGGGAATCCTTGTCCGAGGAATACCACTTGCCGTCGGCCTTAATGTCAAGCACCGGATGAATAGCCGTGAACCCGCCCAGAACCTGCAAGCCATCAAGCTGCGTGATGCCTGCCGGGTTTGTGGCAAGAGCGGATGGATCGTCGGCACGGCCCACCGTGGCTCCGCCCAGGGCGTTGCCGCGAGCGCTCCATTCATAAATGCCGAAGCCGGCCGCAAAGCCGAATTGCGCGCTTAACAGCACCAGACACCAAGCAAAGACCCACGATTTCAAAGTTTGCATCCATCCTCCCCTTTGTTGCACTGTTTCCGCCACAAGCGAAGCACCTTAAGTGCGCGCTCAATATATTTTTGATAGAGCGCTAAATGAAGAAGGATTCTGCGTCAAGAGTTTTGCAACGCACCGCCATTAAAGGGTATTGCTCGTACTCATTCTCATTTTCAGGCAATCAGTATTCTTGAACGGACAAGCAGGGTTTGGTCGGAAAAATGGTGGACTGGTCAATGGGGGGTGGGTACAAGTCAGAAAAAAACAGGGGGGAAAAGGCAAGTGGCCATAGGCAACAAAGAACGCATTCTGAAGACGGCCAAACGGCTTTTCGGGGAACTGGGGTACGCGGAAACCACCTACAAGCGCATCGCCCAGGAGGCGAGTATCGCCGACGGGCTCATCGCCCATCACTACGGGAGCAAGGAGAATCTGTTCCAGTTGGTGGAGATAGACATCCTCTCGAACCTGCTGCTCAAAATCGACGAGAGCCAGTACTATGCATCCGACGGACTGAGCGGCGTACTCAATTTCGCCAAATGCATCCTGAAGGCGTCCACGGAATCTGAATCAGGCTTCCTGACCCTGCTGCGCTGCTCCCCGTTTCTGGCCAACACCGTCGACGCGGACAACTCCGAAATCCTGAATGTCTGCTCCAAGGTAGTCGAAAAGATGCTTGAGTGCCTGCGCAAGGGCATCGCCGACGGCTCCATCCGCGCGGATCTGGAGCCCGATCTGGCCGCCAGCGTTATCTTTTCCACGGTCTTCGGCTCGACCCGCGCGCGCCTGCTGGCCAAGGAAAACATCCTGGGGCTGAGTTTTTCAGACGATTTCTATCCTGAAATCCTGCGGATTCTCACCAGGTACCTGGAGCCCGTTGAAAAGACCCCACCTCAAGGCTGCGAGTCATCGTCATCATCCGAGCTTCCCTGAACCATGGCATAGGCAACCAGACATCCGAGCAAAAATCCGCCAATCGTAATCCACCAGACCATCCCAGCCCCCTGTCGGCAATCAACCCAGATGAAAAGATCGGCCGCGCAGCATCCATCCGCCTGCGACGGCCGTGAAGAAAGCATTGGCCGCCCAGGCTGCCAGCATTGGCGGCACAAGGCCTTTTTCCCCGGCCGAGGCGCACAGCACGAACAATCCGTAATAGCAGAATGTGGCCACCAGCCCAATGGGGATAATGACGAAAAGTGAACCGAAAAGGGACACCACTGCCAGGGCGATGAGCGCCATGACCAGGACAGAGCCCGCGTAGGCCAGCTTCATGTGCCAGGCGGTCTGCAAACGCTCGATGTTCGAGCCGGAATCTTGCAGCCGCTTTATTTCGGCGCCCAGTTGCCAGAGCGGCAACGACTCAAGCCGGGTCTTGGGATCGACGATCAGAAAGCTGCCCAGGTCGGTGCGCAGGTCAAGCTCCATTTGCGCGACTTCCTGCACCTCGAAGGAGGCGGGAAACGTGCGCGTCACATCCGTCAGGAACCAACCGGCGGCAGTCGACTTGAATGTCCGGGCCCGCAGGATCTCTTTTACGCTCCCGGCGTCGTCATCTTCCAGGACATGCACCGTCAGCCATGAACCCTGACCCGCGGACGGGGTCACTTCGCCCATGTGCACGATGCGATTACCCTCGCGAAACCAGATGTCGGCCAGCTGCCGTTTTTCAATCTGGCGATTGCGCACCTCCTCGTTCCAGATCCGATCCGCCGCCCTGTGACCGCTCACGCCCAGCGCCTCGGAAAAAAGGAGCTGCACCACGCAAAGGGCAAGGGCGTACCAGATCACGGACTTGGCCACTGCTCCCGGTGACACGGAGCAGGCTTCCAGGGCCAGAAGCTCGCGGCTACGCAGCATGAGGCCCATCTGCACCATGAGCGCGATCAGGAAAACCGCAGGAAAAATCTGGGCCAGGATAAAGGGCGTGCGGTAGAGAAAATAGGCACCAACGGAGGACAACCCTACCCCCGCCTCCAGAAAGTCATCGAGCCTGTCGAAAAGATCGATAAAGACATAGATCCCAAGGCCGATGCCGCAAACCAGCAAAAGAAGGAAAAGATTTTGCCGCAGGATGTAACGTGTCAGCAGCTTCATGCGTCAGCCCCCTTCAGGCCCAGGGTTCTGAGCACCCAGAATCGCAGCATCCGGAAATTGACCTCCTTCTCCGTCGCGACCAGCCACATGCCCACCGCCGCTGCCAGCAGGAAAATGAAGTTGGGTAGCCACAGGGCCAACGCCGGTGCCAACACCCCGCTTTCAGCCAGGGACATGCCTCCGGACAAAAGCACGTAGTAGAGAAAAAATGCGCCAAGGCAAACGATCAGCCCGAACTGGCGCTTCATGCCCTGAAAGAAAAAGGCCAGCGGCAGGGCGAAAAATCCAAGCACGATGCAGGCCGCGGGCAAGGAAAAGCGTTTGTGCAGTTCTATGTCCACCCGGCGCTGAAAATTTTCGCTCCTGTCCTTGAATCCGGCGCCTTTCAACGCCAACAGATCCTTCCAGGACATCTCCTTGGGGGCCTTGTCACTCAGCTCGAAACCGCCCAGCAGGCGTGTCATGTCCAGGGAAAGGATATAGCTTTCAAAGCTTATGACGCTCAGCTCCCCACCCTCCTCGCGGTAGACATGCCCGTCCTTCAGGCGCACGAAAACCTGGCCAAGATCCGGGTCGGAATCGATCTGCCCGACAGGGGCGACAATGGTCGCACGGGCCTTGGATCTTGAACTGTCGAGAACGAAGACGTCCAGCAACGCGCCGCTGCCCGGATCGGCCTGGCGGGCGTACACGGTCAGGCCGGGAAAGGAGGTGTTGAAGACTCCGGGTTGTACGTTGACGGAAGTCTTGTGGCGGGCCAATTCCACCACCGTCTGCCGGAAATTGTCCATGCCCCAGGATATGCCCGAGAGGGAAATCCACACCGTCAGCGCGGAACACAGCAGACACAGAAGCATGGGCGCGGGCAAGAGAGGCCAGATGCTGACCCCCCCGGCACGCAGGGAAATGAGCTCCCGGTCGGCCCCCATCCGCAGGAAAGTCAAAAATAGACCGAGCATGCACGACACCGGAATGAGCATGATCAGGAAAAAAGGGCTCAGATAGGTAAAGAGCTTGACCAGGTCGAAAAAAGTCACGCCCTGGGCCATGAACAGATCCCGCAATTGCAGGAGGCGGCCAAGCAGGATGAGACACAAAAAGCCTCCAAGGCAAATGGAGGCGATTAGCCCCATCTCCTTGAAAAGCTCCCGTTGCAGAAGAGGCACTCGAATCACCGGGACCCGGCCTCCTCGCGATAGAATCTCGCCAGAGCCAGCTCTTCAGGCGGGGTCAGGTCGAACCGCATGGCCGCCTGGGCCATGAGCTTCTTCAAATCCGGATCTTCGCGGCGATGCTCCTCGATCCAGGCGATGGCGTTGCGCAGGTTTTTGTCGCCGGGCATGATGGTTGTCATCTGGTTCTCCTTCTGGGTTGTCCGTACCGCCACGCCCATACAGGAAAGACCCGCGAGGCACAATCGGATCAATCCCCGCAAAGCACCCCTAAGCGCGCGCTTTCGACCCGCGCCGCCTTCTCGCCGCGCCAGCAAAATCTGAGCGCGCCATGATCGGCGGTGGTCAGGATCTCAAGGCCTGCCCGTTTGCAGGCCAGCACCACCGAAGGGTGAGGAAAACCGAAACGGTTGCCCGGCCCACAGGCCGCCACGGCCCATGCCGCTTGGACCTTGGCCAGGAAGCGAGGATGCAGGCTCGATTTGGAGCCATGATGAGGGAGCACCAGCACCTCGGCCGCCAGCGTGCTTTCCTGGTTTACGACGTGTTCCAGGGCCCGTTTTTCCAGATCGCCGGGCATGAGCGCCAGGCCGCGCCCATTCCGCACCAGACGCAGCGCCAGCGACGTATCGTTGTCGGAAATGCCCGTCTCGGCGGGTGCAGGATGGAGCACCTCCAGATGAAGACCGGGCTCGATGACCACCTTGTCTCCGGCGCGCAATCGGTGCACCGGCCAGGAGTTTCGCGTCAGCCTCTCCACCAGCCTCCGCGAATCATTCGACTGGTCCACAAGTCCGCTCCACCCGAACCAGCCCACATCAAAAGCATCCAGAATGTAAAAAAGACCCCGCAGATGATCGGCGTGAACGTGGGAGAGCAGCACCCTGTCAATTCGCGGAGGATGCTGCCAGCTTAGCGCCGGGCCAACCACGGCGCGCCCCGGATCATAATCGGCGCTCCAGCCTCCCCCGCCATCAACGAGCACCGTCCGTCCGGTACTGCCGCGCACCATGATCGCCTGACTCATCCCCGTGTCCAGGACCGTCAATTCAACCTCGTCGCGCCACTGCCTGCCCTCCTGCCACAATGACGGAACGGCCAGCAAAGTCAGCCCCAGCCCCAGAAACACCAATGCCCTTGGCCGGGACCGGGTGGCGGTCAGGAGCACGCTTCCCGCCACCAGCACGACCCCGTACCCGACCACCTGCACCCCCGAAGGCCGCAGCACGGGCGTGGCGGCAAGAAAACCCGCCCCATCGAGCAGCACCAGGAAGCGATCCAGGATATCCACACCCCAGGCGGCCGCGAAAAAACATCCTTTAGCCAAAAGGGGGCAGCACAGCGATGCCGCAAGCCCCAGAAATGACAGGGGCAGCACCGCCAGACTGAGCGCCGGCAACCACAATAAATTGAGCCACAGATGCGCGGTGACCTCGGAAAAATACAGGACCTGCGCCGGCAGGATGAACAGATTGGCGCAGCATGACACCGCCAGGAGGGTCAGCAGTCCATGGATGGGCCGCCAAAAGGCGCCGCGATCGCGCAATGGAGCAAGCAGGGCCGCCACGATTGGCATGAATAAAACGAGGCCGCCGACGGCCAGCACGGAGAGTTGCAGACTCAGATCGTGGGCCGAGGAAGGATCAGCCATGATCAGCACGGCAATGGCCGCGAAAAGAGCATCCTGGGGATGCGACCGTGAACCTACAAACAGATGAAGGGACACGGCGGTAAGCATGACAAAGGCTCGCAGAAGCGACGGAGAAAAATCGCCGAGCCACAGATAGGCGGCGACAAGAGGAAAAGCCGAAAGAACGGCCAGTTTCCGGCGTGGCAGGATCAGAAGCAGCCCGGGACAGATCCGGCTCAAAACCGAGGCCACGCCCAGGCCAAAGCTCGCGACCAGCGCCAGATGCAGCCCCGACAGGGCCAGGCTGTGTGACAGCCCGGCCCTGCGGATACGGTCCATGAAGTCCGCCGCAAGCAAAAATCTGTCCCCGAAAAGCAGGGCCCGGACCGCCGCCCCGCCCTGGGTATCAGGCATCAGCGGGCTGGCCAGATTCAACAGCCAGGTCCGAGGATTGGTCCGTCCTTCTTCCCAGATTACGCGGACGGCGCCTCGTGAGTACGCGCGGTGCCGAACATCCCTTCGCTTCCAGTAAGCTTCACTCGATGAAAGACCGAAATTAGCCCTTGAGCGCAGTTCGCGGATGCGCAGATCGGCCGTGAATTTCAGGCCAGCCTGAGGAACGACGGGCGGGTCAGTCCAGCTCCAGAGCAGCCTGCCTGGCAAGGTCGCGTTTGTGTCCAGCTTCACCACATCGCGGACCAGCACACTGACCCTGCGCCCCGGATGCGTGCGCACCGCATCCACCACACCCTGTATTCGAACCTTGGCATTCAAGAACGTTGTCCGATCATCCGTCACCCCGGGCATCCCCGCGAGCAGCCCAAGCCCGAAACACGACACCATGAGCGCAAAGGTCCGGCCGCGACGGGCAAATGCCAGCGCGGTCAACATGCAGGCGATCACGACGGGGAGGGCGTGGGCCCAGATCAGAATACCGCCGAGATAGCCCATTACGCCAATTTGCCAGGGAAGTGGGGGGATGGGGCCTTGGATGTGCGTGCGCTGCTCCTCCTAAATGGACAAGCTAACAAAACGCATCTCCGGCGTCGTACGCAAAAGTCCGTATTATCGGCAACAAAGGACCAAGAAGGGCGTTGCCTCCCGGCAGCATCTCGGGCTATGCATTCCCATAGACCGCCACGCAATGGCGGAGCCTATTCGAAAGACTTCAAGGAGCCCAAATGGAAGAATTTTCTGTACTGCTTGTGGATGACGAGGAAGACTTCCTGCGCACTATCATCAAAAGGCTGGCCAAGCGGGGCCTGAAGGCCCAGGGCGCGTCGAGGGGCGAGCAGGCGCTGGCCATGCTGGCCGAGGAACCTCGGGACGTGGTTGTCCTGGACGTGAAGATGCCGGGTATGGACGGACTGGAGGTCCTAAGAAGAATCAAGACCAGCTGGCCCAGTACCGAGGTGATCATGCTGACCGGGCACGCCAGCATCGACGCGGCCATGGAAGGCATGAACCGCGGCGCCTTCGACTATCTGATGAAACCAGCCGATCTGGAAGACCTGCTCTACAAACTTGAGGACGCGTACCGCAAAAAGTGCGTCAATGAGAGCCGCAAGGCCTCCTCCCCCACGAACAGCGAACCGGCCTAGGCCAGGCGCGTTTACAACAGGACCTGACGTGGCGCATTCCCGGCTCTTCTTCGATTCCAACGACTATACGCTGCTGCGCATCGTCAACGATATTCTGGACCGTACGGCGCAAAACACCAATATCCATTCCCTGCTCGATTCGTGCATGCATCCGCACGGCATCAAGGAAATGGCCGCGCCGCGGGTACTGCGCATTGCCTATGCCATCGCGAGCCTCCTCGGCTCCCTGGAAGTGGGCATGTCCTCCGACCGGCTGAACGCATTGCGCGCGCTCAAGGACGAGGTGCTGCTCGCGGGCAACGCCTATCTGCAGAAAAACACGTCGCGGGTGCTCCTGCAGATCATGAAGGAACTCATACGCCATCGTGGGGATGAACACACCCAGCTTTGCCTCGCCCACGACTTCCGCATGGCCTCTTCAGGCAAGCCCCGCGTGGTCCGGGCCGAACTCGACAAATACCACCTCCTGGAAATGCCCGAGGAGTGGAATCAGCTCGCCTTCGACCACCATGTCCACGACGCCAACACCAAGGGCCGCAAATCCCCGACCCATCTGGTCATGGACGCATGGATCAAGGGCGTGCGCTTTTTGACCGTTGTCTATTACAACTATGTGGACGCCGAGGTGGCCGAAGAACTTCTGGAAGCGGGCTGCATACTGGGCATGCACATTCGCATCGGCATCGATGTGTCCTCGCGTTTTCGGGGCAAATACGTCCGCGTAATCTGGGAACCCCAGAGCTACACCGACCCCAAGTCCTTCCGCGCCTTTCTGGAGGAACAACCGGTCAAGGCCTTCATGAAGGAAGGGCGGATGGTTTCCGCCTACCAACAGAAGTACGTGTTCGAGGCGTTGCAGGCATACAACCGCGTCCATCGCGGGGAATTGGCCCAGGAGTACGGACTGGAACTCGACCTGCTCGACGAGAAGGCCTTCGCCACCTTCGTGGGCACAGGCCAGCCGTCCCTCCTGCACCTGGCCAAATACATCCAGAGCGGCATGCAGCCCAAGCTCAAGCAGATCGTGCAGGTCATGGCCCAAGAGTACGAAACCGCCACGCCAAAACGACGCAAGGAATTGCTGGAACGACTCGACGCCCTGAACGCCATCGACTCGGAACTGCTCATGAACCGTTACCTGCAACCGTGCCGCAACCCGGAACTGCACGACCCGACCATTCCCCAGGACACTCCCGAGGTCCCGCCCCTGCTGCGCCTCAACGTCGGTGAACTGTTGCCAAGACTGGCCAAATTTCACTCCTCGTCCCATTTCACGCTGAACCTGAGCAATCTCTCCACGGCAGATGCCCTGGAAATTCTGTATGATTGTCAGGGACATATCAGCAACATCGAACTCTATAATCTCAAAGACGCATCCAGGGGCAAATGGTCGATGCCCGTGTCCTCGCAACTGGTCTGCCCCGGCGACGCCGTGGACGCCATCAGTCCGGAACGAACCTGCGCCCAGATCGCTGAGCTGCAAAAAGCCCTGAACGAGGACAACGTCATCGCCTTGAAGCGGGCCATCCGTGCCGTGATATGGTCCTTCGAGGAAGACCGGCTGGCCCTGGAAAACACAGTGGCCCATTCAAAAAACAAGAATGCCCTGTCACACGCAACCGAGCTTGAACGCGAACTTCTGCTTATGGAGGCGCGCAAGAACAAGCTCCTCGACATTCTTTTCAACATCGAAGCGTTCCATAAATACTACAAGAAGCGCCCCCTCGGCTCGCGCATCGGAAGCGGCTCTACGGGCCAGTCCAGGCACCAATACGGGATGGGCGTGGTGGTGCTTGAAACTCTCCCCAAACGAGCCCAGAAAATCGCGCTGAACCAGTCTCAAAGGCAGCGCAAGCAGCTTCCGGTCACCGCCAGGATGACGGTCCATTTCCGCACCCGCTGTCACGCAAAAAATGAAGAACCTTTTCTTTTGAGGCTGGCGCGGAAGATCCCGGGAATGGAACTGACCGGATGCCGCCGGGAGCAGGAATGGTTTCTCGACAGCATCGACATCCATCCCAAACGCCGTGGCAATATCGTCACCTTGGGCGGAGTGCAGCTTGAGCATGACAACGGGTTGCGCATCACCCAAAAAAATGGTGCGGGCGACGAAAACCATCTGTCCTTGAAGTACCTGAACACAGGGCTGAAAAACGCCCTCAAGATCCTGATCGGATTCATTCCGGCCTTCCTGACCTTTGCCCTGACCAAGGACTGGTGGGTCCTGGCCTATTTCGGGGGGCTGATCTGGTTCGCCATCACCGGAGTGCGCAACATCCTGCAGGCAGTGCTCGGCGGGGGTGGCTTGACGCGCTCACCTCTTTTGCAGTGGAACTCCCTGATCAGCTGGAGCCGCGTTGCCGACGATCTGCTGTACACAGGCTTTTCCGTCCCGTTGCTGGACCTTCTGGTCAAGACCATTATCCTGGATCGTGGCCTCGGCATCACCACGACCACGGAGCCGGTCCTGCTGTTCGCGTCCATGGCCCTGGCCAACGGCATCTACATCTCCAGCCACAACACCTTTCGCGGCCTGCCGCGTGCCGTGGTCCTGGCCAACTTCTTCCGCAGCATCCTGTCCATCCCACTGGCTGTTCTGTTCAACAGCGGCATAGCCGGCAGCATGCACATGGCCGGATTGACCGGGGTGGAGCAGGCGTTGCAGAAATGGGCCGCCATCATCTCGAAATTCGCCTCGGACTGCGTGGCGGCGGTCATCGAAGGGCTGGGCGACCGGCACAACAATGTACGGGTGCGCCTGGCCGACTACCGTGCCAAGCTCATCGCCATGTTTGACGCCTTTGCCCGCCTGGATGTCCTTTTCCCGGAAGAAGACGTGCTGGACATGCTCCAATCGCCCAAAATGTTCATGGAAACGATTTCCTACGAAGCCCGCGACCTGGAAAAGGTGCTCATCGTCAACGCCCTGGACCTGATGTATTTCTGGCTCTACCAACCCCGCGCCTCCAAGGCCCTGGAGTTCATATCCCAGGACATGAGCAAGGAGGAATGGCTCATCTTCCTGCGCTCCCAGTACGTTCTCAAACGCTACCGCGAGATCAGCCAGATGTTCGTGGACGGTCTGGTGGGCAAGAACTTTTCCCGGGCCCTGGCCTTCTACCTGGACAGGTCGGATGAATACCTACGGGACCTGGAAAAGATGGGGGGCAGCCGCAGACTGCGCTGAAGAGAATCAGGACTTCGGATCTAAGCGGACATAGAGAGCTGAAGGACCCTGGATTCCCGCCTTCGCGGGAATGACGTCGAGGCGGATTCGGCGACTCATTCCCGCGAACGTTTTCCTTGCACGGGTTGCAAAGGCTTGCGCCCGCCCGGATGGATGCAGCGTTCAAGGCCACCCGAGGGCGCAGGCTCCCGCCTCCTCAACTCCATTTCCTGTCGATCATCAGGTGCGAAAAATACCCCAGCACGGCCGCCCCGTAAAAAGGCGCCATGGCCCTGGGCGTTGCGCCGTAGAGCCAGACCGGGAGCAGCACCAGGGGCAGGGGCACGGCGAGCATGGCCCACCAGGTGTGGGTCCAGCCACGATGGGGACCGATGGCCGGGAACATGGCCGCAAACCCCAGCACCGCCGCCCACTTGTAATAGCCCTGCACGATGAGCGCGAAATCGAGCACGGCCAGGGTCAGATAAAAGATATGCTGGCCCTTGGAGTCCGTGTCCACATCCGGAAAGAGGCTCCCCAGCAGCACCAGCGCGCCGAGCACGGCCAGCTGCGGCATCTCCGGGACGTACGTCCCGGTCCAGAACAATCCCCCCAGTACCGCGCCTCCCGTCAGCACCCCGCCGACCAGATGTCCCTTGTATCCGGGCATGGCATCCTCCAGAAATGCAAAAGCCCGGTCGAGCCGGGCCATTGCGAATGAATAAAGACGATTACATGGCGTCGCTGGCGTCCAGTTCGGCGATGGTCCTGTCGATGGACTCACGCAGTTCCTGGGGCAGGCCCATTATCTCCACGTTCAGAAAGCCGCGCACGATGGTCGAGGTGGCTTCGTCCTCGTCCAGGCCGCGCGCCATGAGATACTCGATCTCCTCCTGGGCGATCTTGCCCACGGCCGCCTCGTGAGACAGCTCCACTCCGGTCACGCAGCCCTGCAGTTCGGGGATGGCGTGGATCAGTCCGCCGCCGAGGATCAGGCCCTTGCACTCAAGATGTCCGCGCGCCGGAACCGCATTGCCGATGATCTCACCGCGCGCGACGATGGTCCCGCCGGTGGTGATGGTCCGAGAGATGATCTCGCCGCGTGTATTCGGGGCGTTCAGCACGATGCGGTTGCCCGTGTCCACGTGCGAGCCGGTGGGCGTGACGATGACTGAGTTGAAGCGGGCCACGGCCCCGGCGCCGTTCAGATATATCGTCGGATAGGACTGCACGGACTTGACCTTTTTCAGGAGGACGTAGTTGTTCTGCAGAACCCCGTTCTCCTCCACGATGCCCACCGTGCGCGGCCGGACCATGACGTCCTCGCCCCAGTTGTGGACCATGGTGAAGGTCAGCTTGCCGCCCTTCTTGATGTAGAATTCGGAGATGCCCAGATGCAGGGCCGAAGTCACGTCATGGGAAGTGGCGCAACCGGTGATGATGTGGACCTCGGAGTCCTCTTCGACGACTACGATGTTGTGCACGTTCTGGCCCACGTTCTGGCCTTTTATAAACAGGCAGGTCTGGACCGGCTCGGCGACCTTGACCCCTTTCTCGGTACGGATGAAATAGCCGCCGTGCAGCTCTTCCTTGGCCGCCGTGCGGGTGAAATCGTCCTTTTCCGGGTCCATGGCCTTCCAGAAATATTCGGGCAGGCCGTCGTATTTCTTGAGCGCCTGACGAATGCCCAGCACTTCCACTCCCTTGCCCGAGCTCTTGCAATGCACGGTGGAGTGGTCGAATTGTACAAACGTGCCCGCGCGTTCGCCGGTGGCGTCGACGTCCACTCCGACCATGCGCAGCTCATGCTTGCTCTCGTCGGACAGGGAGGAAAAATCGGGCAGCTCGGGGCTCTGGCGACCGGTGAAGGAATAGGAGTTCAGATCGACCAGGGTTGGGCTTAGTTCAGACATCTGATGCACTCCTTGTAGCCGTACTTGCTGATATGATCCAGAATGTCGCGGGGTCTGGTTGGCCGCGTATCACAACACAACACACCGTTGTACATGACCTGGCCACGGTCGGCGTTGACGTAGTCGAGGATGTAGCCGGTGTGGGTGATGATGAGGCCCGAGGTCTTGTTGCGGCGACGCAGGTCGCGCATGCACGTTTCGGGCGACGGAGCCGCCGCGCCGTCGAGCAGGGCGCGAGCCGTGTTGCCGATGAGGACCATGTTCTCCAGGTCAACGCCCGATTCCGGCTCATCGAAGAGGATGAGATCCGGATTCTGGGCCATGAGCTGCAGGAGCTCGGAGCGCTTGATCTCGCCGCCGGAAAAACCCGAATTGATATCGCGATTCAGAAAGTCCTCGAAATTGACGGTCTTGGCCATGCCGTCCACGTCAATCTCGCGGCCGCGAGCGCACATGGAGACAAGGTGGCGGGTCTTGAGGCCATGGATGGTCGGCGGACGCTGGAAGGACATGCCGATGCCGAGCCGGGCCCGTTCGTAGGTGGGCATTTCGGTGATATCGACACCCTTGAAGACAATCTTGCCCGCGGTCACGGTGTAGCCGCCAAAACCCATGAGCGTCATGAGCAGTGTGGTTTTCCCGGATCCGTTGGGACCGAAGAGAATGAACGTCTCTCCTTCGTCGATGTTCAGGTTGATCCCTTTCAAGACTTCCCTGTCACCGATACTGACATGCAGGTTTTCAATCTGAAGCATATGGTATCCTTGTGGTATGAAAGGCAGGACGGCGCGACAAAACAAGAATCAGCGCTTAATTGAGGCAGGGCCAAATGTCCAGTCGCCCTACTTCCACTCCTTCCAGGTTTCGGAACGGTAACAATAATAGCAGCGCGAATCGTCACGAAAGAAACGCAGCAGGAGCATGCCGACCACGAATCCGCCGATGTGTGCCCACCAGGCCACTCCCCCGCCGCCGGCCGGTGCGAGCATCCCGGAAAGAACCTGGGTCATGAACCAGGCTCCAAGATAAAACACGGCGGGCAGTTCGAAGATGAAGGGAATGATCAGGATGGGCAGAAAAGTGACCACCTTGGCATGCGGGTACAAAAAGAAATAGGCGCCCATGACCCCGGCGATGGCCCCGGAGGCCCCGACCACGGGCATGGTGGAGGAGGAATTGGTGAGCATGTGCACCGCGAGCGCCCCAAGGCCGCACAGCAGGTAGAAAAAGAGAAACTTGAAGGGACCCATCACGTCTTCCACGTTGTCCCCGAAAATCCAGAGCGTCCACATGTTGGCGATGAGATGCAGCCAGCCGGAATGCAGGAACATGTGCGTTGCAAGAGGCAACAGCAGCCCTTCGGGATAGCCCTGGAACATGGCCCAATGAGGGTCGAAATAACGGGCCGGGACCACGCCGAAGAGATGAAAGAGTCTGAACTCCTGGGCGTTGCTCAGGCCGAGCCCGGCCAGAAAGAAAGCGATGTTCAGGGCCAGCAGGGTCCACATCATGTAGGATCGATGCCGGGAAGGGATGTTGTCGCGCAGAGGAAACATGGCTCAACTCCCCTCTTCCATGGTGTCCGGATTTTCAAAAATATCCTGCAACTCCTCCATGCACCGCTCGGCGTGGCCGAGCAGCATCCCGTGCACGACCCGGATCAGGGCCCGCGCGCGGGACTCAAGTTCCTCCAGGGAGCCGGAGTTGTCGACCACGAACTGTGCCATGCCCAACTTCCTGTCCTGAGGCCATTGCCAGGCATCGACCATGGCTATCCGCTCCGGACTCCAGCCCCGGCCCTGAAGCCTGTCATGGCGCAGGGAATCCGGGCAATAGACCACCGCCAGCAGATCGATCTCGCCGGCAAGCCCGGCTTCGCACAGCAGGGGGATCTCGGCCAGGGTCACGTCCTCGTCATGCGCGGTCCGAAAGGCATGCAGGGCATGGCGCACCAGAGGGTGGACCAGGCGCTCAACCTCGCGACGCAGGCTGTCGGATTCGGCCAGGGCGTCACGCAGCAGATCCTTGTCCACGCCGCCGCCGGGTTGCGTGAAGCGGCTTCCGAAATGATGTTCCAGAATGGCGCAACCCTCCCCGCCCCTGGCGTAGGCCTCGGCCACTACCCGATCCGAACAGAAAACCGGCACGCCCATATCCTCGGCCACCGCACGGACGGTGGACTTGCCGCTGCCCACGGCTCCGGTCAGGCCGATACAGGCCCGCTCGCGGCAAAGTTCGCGCAGCACCTGCAGAAAATCATCCGGCGGAGGGGCGCAAAATTCCATGGGCTCAGCGCTTCGAGGATGCTCAAAACGCAGTTGCCAGGCATGCAACATCTGCCGGGGGGCGCGGGCGGCAGTTGTCTTATCGGCATAGACCGCGTCCCCCAGAAGGGGATGGCCCAGCGCGGCCATATGCACGCGGATCTGATGAGTGCGCCCCGTCATGATGCGCACCCGGACCAGGGAGGCGCTCCTGTCCGAAGCGCTCCAGAGCAGTTCATAACGGGTCTCGGCCGCGCGTCCGCCACGTTCTACCACGGCCATGCGCGTCTTGATGCTCGGGTGCCGCCCCAGGGCGAGATTCACGGTCCCGGAAGAATCGGGCACTCCGGCGACCAGGGCCAGGTACTCCTTGTAAACCTCGCGGGATGCGAATGCCTGGGTCAGGTTCAGGCGCGCCGACTCGGACAGCGCCATCACGATGAGCCCGGAGGTGTCCTTGTCCAGGCGATGCACGACACCGGGCCGCTCCCCGGACTGGGACAGCAGGGCCGGAAAATGATGAGCCACGCGGTGCACGAGGGTCGGTTCAGCCACCGACGGCGCCGGATGCACGGTCATGGCCGGAGTCTTGTTGATCACGACCAAGTCGTCATCGGCGAACAAAACTTCCAGAGGACCGTCATCGGGAACGATGCTCGAATCGATGTATTCCGGGGCCAAGGTCAGGGTCTGCCCGGGCATGAGCCGGGTTGACGCCTTGGTGCAGACCTGCCCGTTGATGCGCGCCCGTCCGTCCTTGATCCAGGCCTGAACGCGGCTTCTGCCCACGCCCTCCTCTTCAAGACAAGCCTGCCAGAAAACATCCAGACGTTGCCCGACGTCCGCGACGCCAACCTTTTCCACGTATTCCTGCATGCAACCTTCCCGTTTAAACCGTAACCGACCGCCCTCGCATCCTCAGACCAGTCAAAAGATGCCTGTTCTCATCACAACACGCCTTGCGTAGTCACCTTTCGTGCCGCTGACAAATAGAAAAGGCGGCCCCCCGCAAGGGACCGCCTCTATCGATTGCAATCGTCTTGAAAGACTACTTCTTCTTGAAGACGCCCTTCAGTTCGGCGAGGATGCGACGGTTTTCGGCGCGGCCTGCGTCGGTGTCGTTGGTGGCAATGGGCTTGCTCTCGCCATAGCCAACGGCGGAGAACAGCTTGTCGTCCATGCCGAGTTCATTGACCATATAGTCGCGAACGGCCTTGGCGCGACGCTCGGACAGCTTCTGGTTGTATTCATCGGAGCCCACGGAATCGGTGTGACCGGCGATTTCAACAACAGTGAAGGACTGCTGCTGTCTCATGTAGGAGGCGAAATCAGCCAGTTCCTGATAGTACTCGGGCTTGATGTCGGACTTGTCGAAGTCGAAGTGGATCTTGAGGGTGACGATATCGGCAATGGGGCAACCATCGGCGTCAACAGCCAGACCCTTGATGGTGTCGGGGCACTTGTCGATGCAGTTGTTCACGCCGTCGTTGTCGTCGTCAAGGGAGCAAGGATCAACTGCGGCCGTATCGTAGAACACGTCCTGCACGAACTGCTTCAGAGCGGCGTCATCGGCCAACTGGGCAGCGGAAGCTCCAACACCGCAAGGCTTCAGAGCGGTGATGGCATCAAGCAGGGCCTGGTTGCCGTTGACAGTGTCGGCAAAGCTGATGGTGTGGAAACACACGTCGTATTTTTCAGCCATGGCGGCGGCAACCTGCAAGGAGCCCTCGCCGAGATTTTCCTGACCGTCGGACAGAATGATTACCGCATTGCGGCCCACGGCACCCTGCAGGGCAGGCTCAAGGGCGGCGAGTCCAGGGCCGAGAGGAGTGGGGTTGGAACCGATCAGTGTCGGAACCTTGGCGAGGGAAGCACCGTAACCGGCATTGGAATACGCTTCCATACCCTGGAGTTCGCCCGCCGGAGCGGCGGTGTTCAGGCCGCCCATGTAACCAAGCTCGGGGATCATGCCGTTCATACGCTCGAGCAGGGCCTTGGCCAGAACAATTTTTTTGTCCTTTGTGCCAACATACTTTTCATCCATGGAACCGGAGCGGTCCACCAGGATGATGAAATTGTCGACCTTGCGCACGTAATTTTCGGCGGCCACCGCCACGGAGGCGGAAAACATGGCCACGAGCAGAGCCAGAAGAACCAATTTTTTAACTTTCATACGTCCTACTCCTCGGGTTGATATTGCTACTCAGATGAAAAAGGGGACAATTCTCTAAAAACGTGTCTCATTATCTTTAGCTCTATCACATTTTATTGTCAAAGGCAGAAAAACGAAAGAAACATAAAATCGTCTTTGGCAAAGGGCGGCAACGCGAGAAATACGACTTGACCCAAGACTGGGCAGCGCCGACAATCAGCAATATGGAAGATTCTCTCAAGGATGCCCCGGACTTTAAACGGGTCATTTTGCACTTGGACATGGACGCGTTCTTCACCTCCGTAGAACAGGCCGACGATCCTAGCCTGCAGGGACAACCTGTAGTGATCGGACAATCCCTGCGCGGAGTGGCTTCGGCTGCGTCATACGAAGCCAGGAAATACGGCATCAGATCCGCCATGCCCATCGTACAGGCAAAAAAACTCTGCCCTCACGCAGTGTTTCTGCCTGGCCGCATGTCCCGCTACCGCGAAATTTCGGGCACGATCATGAACATCATGCGCGCGTTGTGTCCCGTGGTCGAGCAGGCTTCCGTCGATGAAGCCTATGCGGACATAAGCGGCACGCTGCGAATCTTCGGCCCTCCGGAAAACCTCGCCCGACGTCTGAAGGAAGAGATTCTGTCCGTCACCAATCTGACCTGCTCCGTGGGCATCGCCCCCAACAAATTTCTCGCCAAGATCGCTTCGGACTGGGACAAGCCAGGCGGCCTGACCAGCATCCGTCCCGCCGACGTGCCTACGTTCCTGCATGAACTCCCGCTGGGCAAAATCCCCGGGGTCGGAAAACACTTCCTGGAGGAGCTGCGCCGCATCGGCGTGACCACGGTTCCCCACGTGCTGGCCCGCCCCCGGACCTACTGGAGCGAGACCATGGGCAAACGCGGAGCGTTTCTGCACGACAGGGCGTGCGGCATCGATGATTCAGCGGTGGTTCCCGGCCAGGACCCCAAGTCCTGCAGCGCGGAGAACACTCTGGAGCGGGACACGCTGAACCGGACCCTGCTTGAGCGGTGGTTGCTCATCCAGGCGGAACGCATCGGGAGGGAGCTGCGCGGGCTCGGAAAAAAAGGGCTGACCGTGACCCTCAAGATCAAATTCAAGGATTTCTCTTCCATCACGCGCAGCAGGACCCTGCCCAGGCCCACGGACATCACCACGGAAATCCTCGACGCCGCGCGCAGACTCCTCGCAGCCGAAAAACTCCCCCAGCCCGTTCGCCTCATCGGCACCGGGGTCTCCAATTTCCGCTTCGTGCAGGCCGAACTGCCGCTCATGCCCGATGTGAACCGCAAGCGCAGCCAAAAGCTGGACCAGGCCATGGACCGCATCCGGGACAAATTCGGAAGCACGAGCATCCTCCGAGCCGAGGCCGCGGTCAGGGAAACGGAGGCCATCGATGACCTTTTGTCCCAAAAAAACCGCACTTTGAACGGACAATAATACTTGCCAAAGAAGATTTTTCTTGCTTGGGATTTCCGCTTCGAACATCAAGCATATAAGGATATCCCATGTTCTCTCATGCCATCACCCGCATTCCCGGCCCCGATTACTCCAAAGGTCTGACCACCTCCGCCCTGCCCGCTCCGGACCTTGAGCTGGCGCTCCGGCAGCACGACGCATATGTGCGCTGCCTCGAATCCCTGGGGCTGGCCGTTCAAGTCCTGCCCGCCGCGCCCGGCTTTCCCGACGCCTGCTTTGTCGAGGACACGGCCGTGGTCACCCGCGAGATCGCGGTCATCTCCCGGCCCGGAGCGCCCTCCCGCCGCGATGAAACCCTGTCCATGGTCGGCCCGCTGTCCGCACACCGCCCCCTGGCCCGCATCGAAGATCCGGGCACCCTCGACGGCGGCGACATCCTGCAGGTTGAAAAGCGCTTCTTCATCGGCGTCTCCGATCGCACCAACGAGGATGGCGCAAGGCAGCTGGCCGCCATTCTGGCAGGCCACGGCTACGAAAGCAGTATCATCAAGGTCGCAGCTGGCTTGCACCTCAAATCCAGCCTCAATTTCGTTGGCGAGAACACCATGCTGGTAACTCGTGATTTCGCCGGGCATCCAGCCATCTCCAATTTCAAGCAGATCATCTGCCCCGAAGGCGAAGAGTACGCGGCCAACACCCTGCTCGTGAACGGCACCCTGATCATGCCCACTGGCTATCCCCGGACCAGAGCCCTGCTCGAATCCCTGGGCCTGCCCATCGTGGAACTCGACACCAGCGAATATCGCAAGATGGACGGCGGCCTGACCTGCCTGTCACTGCGCCTCCAAAGCCCTGTTTCTTGAGTTTTCAACCATCACGGCGTAGGGGAATCAACGCGAGGGGGGATATATTATGGAACTGTTCAAAAATCGGTACAAGCGTGAATTCATCGAAGTCGCCTGCCCCAAATGCAAGCAGACCAAAATCATCTGCCTGCCCGAGGAGGAGATACCTACCTGCGAATACTGCAAAGTGAAGATGAACATCAAAGAGGTTCTGACCGAGGGAAAATATTGACCCCAGGCAAGCCTTGTAACCAAAGAGGAGGCTTTATGCGTTTTATGACGAAGATTGTTTTGGCCCTGCTCCTGGTCGCGTTCGCGGCCATGCCGGTCATGGCCGCAGACCACGAACTCGCCCAGAAATCCACCCTGAACCAGATCCTCAAGCGCGGCGAACTGCGTGTCGGTCTCGATGCCGGCTATATCCCCTTCGAGATGACGGACAAGAAAGGCGACATCGTCGGCTTCGATGTCGACATGGCCAAGGAAATGGCCAAGGCCATGGGTGTCAAGCTGACCATCGTCAACACCGACTATGACGGCATCATCCCGGCGCTGATGGCCGACAAGTTCGACATCATCATCAGCGGCATGACCGTCAATCAGGAACGCAATCTGCAGATCAACTTCGCCGATCCGTACATCGTTGCCGGCCAGGCCATCCTGCTTTCCAAGAAGCATGAAGGCAAGATCACCTCCTACAAGGACCTGAACGATCCCAAATACATCGTCGCTTCCCGCATCGGCACCACCGGCGAGCAGGCCACCAAGCGCATGATCCCCAAGGCCCAGTACAAGAGCTTTGAGAAGGAATCCGACGGCGCCATGGAAGTGGTCAACGGACAGGCCGACGCCTTTGTCTACGACCTGCCCTTCTGCGCGGTCTTCATGGCCCAGCAGGGCGGCGCCAACCTCGTCCTGCTGGACAAGGTCTTCACCTACGAGCCGCTGGGCTTCGGCGTGAAGAAGGGCGACCCCGATTTCCTGAACTGGCTGGACAACTTCCTGACCCAGATCAAGGCCGACGGCCGCTTCGACCGCATCTACGACAAATGGATCAAGGGCACCGAGTGGCTCAAGGAAATCCAGTAATCAAGCAATGTTGAGGGATCCGGCTTCCATGCCGGATTCCTCGTTTTCATGACTTAAGCATCACTAGGACGGATAATGGCCACCTACACCGGACTCGATCGGCCCAAAAGCAAGTTTTATTACCAGTTCTGGAGTTTCGCCTTCGTGATAGGGCTCTGCGGCGCCATGGCCCTGCTCTACTTCTCCACGAAAAAAGTGGAGTACACGTGGAGATGGAACCGCGTGCCGCAGTATTTCATCTACGACGACAAGGTGAACATCCGCGCCGAGATGGAAGGAACCATCACCTCGATAACAAAGTCCGGCGAGAACGTGCTCGTGACGGTGCAAGGCGACGACGGCGAGGAGAGCCACACCCTGCCCGGCACCTCACTGCTGCTGGCCCAGGGCGACTATGTCTATGCGGGCGACAACATCGGCTTCTACACCCAGACCAAGCCTGGAATCCTGATCGAGGGGTTGCTGCTGACTCTTGAGGTCAGCGCTCTGGCCATCGTCTTCGGCATCCTGCTCGGCCTCTTCACGGGCCTGGCCCGCATCTCCGACAACCCGGCCCTGCGCTGGGGAGCCATCGCCTACATCGAGCTCATACGCGGTTCACCGCTTCTGGTGCAGATTTTTCTTTGGTATTTCGTGGTCGGCACGGTCATCAACAGCATGTTGTCCCAATACGGGATCGGCCAGATTCCTCCGCTCTGGTTCGGCGTCATGGCACTGGCCATCTTCACCGGCGCCTACACCGCCGAGATCGTGCGCGCGGGCATCCAATCCGTGCACCGAGGGCAGATGGAGGCAGCGCGCTCGCTCGGGATGACGTACAACAAGGCCATGCGCAAGGTCATCCTGCCCCAGGCCTTCCGCCGCATCCTGCCGCCCCTGGCCGGACAGTTCATCAGTTTGGTCAAGGACTCGTCCTTGCTCGGCGTCATCTCCATCCGCGAGCTGACCAAGGCCTCCCGCGAGGTGGTGTCCTCGTCCCTGCAGCCTTTTGAAATCTGGATCGTGTGCGCCATCCTGTACCTGGTCCTGACCTTTACCCTGTCCATGTTCGTGCAGTATCTCGAACGCAAGGCCATCTAGAGGATATTCATGCACAAGCAGCCCATCATCGACGTTCAAAACATCGACAAGTTCTTCTACACCCCGGAGCGCCTTCAGGCCTTGAACCGCGTCTCCTGCACCGTGGCGCACGGCGAGGTCGTGGTCATCATCGGACCGTCCGGGTCCGGCAAATCAACCTTCCTGCGCTGCCTGAATCGGCTGGAATACGCCGATACCGGCCACATCATCATCGACGGCGTGGACATTCTCGATCCCAAATGCGATATCAACGCAATTCGCGCCGAGGTGGGCATGGTCTTCCAGTCCTTCAACCTCTTCCCGCACAAGACGGTGCTGGAAAATCTGACCATGGCCCAGATGACGGTGCGCGGACGTTCGAAAAAAGAGGCCGAGGCCAAGGGCATGGCGCTCCTTGAAAAGGTCGGCATCGCCGAAAAGTTCGCGGCCCGGCCCGAACAGCTTTCCGGCGGCCAGCAGCAACGCGTGGCCATCGCGCGCTCCCTGGCCATGGACCCCAAGATCATGCTCTTCGACGAACCCACTTCCGCCCTCGATCCGGAAATGGTCGGCGAGGTTCTGGACGTCATGAAGAACCTGGCCCGCGAAGGCATGACCATGGTCGTGGTCACCCACGAAATGGGTTTCGCGCGCGAAGTGGCGGACCGGGTCCTCTTCATGGACAAAGGCGAAATTCTGGAACAGGGCGCGCCTGAACATTTCTTCACCGCGCCCACCCTGGAACGAACCAAGGAGTTTTTGGGGCAAATTCTCTGATCTGACAACGACAAACCGAGGAAGGAGCGAGATGAGCAAGGCGCTACAGAATCAATTGGCCAAGACCATCAAGGAACAGGGGGACATGGCCCGGGACATGGCCATCGCGGAACTCAAGGATCTGAAAAAAGACCTTCTGGAACTGGAAAAGGCCCTGAGCACCAAAAAGACTCCGGATCAGGGTCTGCTCATGGACATCTCCCACGGCGCCTTCGAGCTCTTCCGCACCGCCTCCATCGTCCTTGAAACAGACAATTTGCAGGAACAGCTCCAGCATGCCGCAGAAGCCGGCAAGGACCTCGAATACCTGGAAAAGAAAGGCGCCATCCTGCTCACCAAACCCGAAGGTTGGCACTGGTTCACGCCCAAGGGAGAGATGCTCTTCCTGGCCGCACCGAACGAGACCCGGCTGGCTGCCCAGAAACTGCAGGAACGCATCAGCCGCAAAACCCCGGCAAAGTCCGCCCCCAAACCCCAACCAGCCCCCAAAGCCCCACCCATTTCGCTGGAAGATTGATCCTGGCTCAAACACAAGAATGCCCGCCGGACCGGAAGGTTCGAGCGGGCTTTTTCATTTCTGATCTCATTGCAAATAATCCCGCGCAACAAAACCAAGCCCGAGGTTGAAGCCGAATATTTACAGAGAAATCCGCTAAACAGTTTACAGATTTCAGTATAGATATGTGCATGTATAACTGGGCAATAAATATAAGTCCTCCTACTAAGTCGACTAATGTCTTACAGCTTATTATTCTTGACGATTCTGGTTCCGTGGGGCTCAACTTCAGCGGGCATAATTTGTAGGTTTTTCTGATGTTTCAGCACATGGAACTGTAACCCTCCCCAAGTTAGTGCCATCCAAAAGTAGAGACTTCCTTGGGTGAATTTTTCATGAGGAACTCTGCCGGGGTCAAATTGCCAAGAGATTCATGGGGCCGTTCCTCGTTGTACTGCCTCAGCCAATTCTCCGTAATTTCTTTCACTTCCGTCAGGGATTTGAACAGATAGAAGTCCAGCACCTCTTCCCTGTAGGTCCTGTTAAAGCGTTCAATGTACGAATTCTGTGTTGGCTTACCTGGCTGGATGAACTCCAATTCCACACCATTCTTCTCGGCCCAGTCAGCCAGCAACACGGAAATCAGTTCCGGCCCGTTGTCCATTCTCAGCTTGGCAGGCAAC